>NZ_JBEXPJ010000009.1:0-107648 GCF_040611995.1 Lentzea sp. NPDC006480 | reverse complement strand
GCCTCGACCGGTGGCAAGATCGACAAAGCGGACTACGCCGGCGCCGCGCAGTACGTGACCTTCGTGGCGCCCAGCGCGAACATGCCCTGCGGCGCACCGCTGGTCAGCTGCACGTCCAGCGTGATCGGCGCGTCGGTCGGGTTGGTGTAGGTGATCGCCTTGGTCTCGGGCTTGTCGTCACCGTGCGGCCACTCGTGGCGGCCGAGGTTCACCGCGACGACGTCCGCGGTCAGCACCTGGTTGATCGCCTTGGAGACGTCGATGCGGCCCGCTCCCTGGTCGAACGCGCTGAGGCCCGCCGTCGGCTTGGCCGTGGTGGCCAGCACCGACTTGAGCTGCGCGGGCGTCCACTCCGGGTGCTGCGACTTCAGCAACGCCGCCGCGCCCGCCACGTGCGGCGTCGCCATCGACGTGCCGCTGAATGCGACGTGCTCGCCGTTGGTGCCCGCAGCTGCTGCGACGATGCCGACGCCCGGTGCGGTCACCTCGGGCTTGAGACCGCTGTCTCCAACGCGAGGGCCCTTGCTGGAGAACGGGGCGAGCGAGTCGTCGCGGTCCACTGCGCCGACGGACAGCGCGGCCTCCGCGGTGCTGGGCGAGCTGACCGTACCGGTGCCGCCCGAGTTGCCCGCCGCGATGACGAACAACGTGCCGTACTTGGCCGTCAGCTCGTTGACGGCCTGCTCCAGCGGGTCGATCTCCTCGGTGTCGCCGCCGCCGAGGCTCATGTTGACGACCTGGGCGCCCTGCTCGGCGGCCCACCGCATGCCGTCGAGGATCCAGGACTCCTGGCAGCCGAACTCGACGCAGACCTTGGCGTCGAGCAGTTGCGCACCCGGTGCGACACCGCCGTACTTCGAGTCGTGGCTCGCGACCGTCGAACCGACGTGCGTGCCGTGGCCGACGTGGTCGGTGTTGTCGGGATCGGTGGTGAAGTTCTTCTCCGCGATCTGCTGACCCTTGAGGTCCGGGTGGTTCTCGTCCACGCCGGTGTCGACGATCGCGACCTTCACACCCTTGCCCGTGATGCCGCGCTCGTGGGCGGCCGGTGCGCCGATCTGCTTGACGCTGCGGTCCAGCGTCGGCTTGCGGATGCCGTCGAGCCAGACCTCGTCACCCGAGTCCACTTCGGCCTTGAGAGCGGTCCAGTCGTCCGAGGACCGTGCGCCGAGTCTCGCCTGACCGTCCACGATCAACGGCATCCGGTCGCGGTAGCCGAACTCCAGCAACGTGGTGACGTCGAAGAGTCTGCGGTCGAGCCGGCCCGCCGCCAGGGGCCCGAACGCGTCCTTCGGCACGACCATCGTGTGCCCGTCGGCACCTCGGTGGGTCTTGAACGTCATGCCCTTGCGGCCGTCGCCGGGCTGAATCGCGACGACCTGCTGACCCTGTCCCAGCAGGACCTTGTCACCGGTGACGAGGGTGACCTCGTCGATCGTCTGTTTCGGGCTGGTGGGTTGCGGTGCGGCCGAGACTTGTGTCGCCGTTCCCGCGGTCAGTGCCAGTGCCGCGAGGGCGGCGCCGAGCACTTTGGATTTTCCGCGCATTCGAATCCCCTCATGGTTCGAATTGCTGCGCGCTGTGGTCCGCGCAGGCCGGAAAACCTCCTACGGCAATGTGAAAAAGGTCCCCCGACCCTTTCGAACGTATCGATGGTGGCTTGGGTCACACAGGGCTGAACGGGCGATTTCGGGCAGCGGTCTGTTCGCCCGTCAGTTCGACTGCCAGAACTTCCAGCGAGTCTTGCGTTTCACTGACAGTTCTCCCGCGGCACGGCACCAATCCGCGAACGACGCGGCATCCTCGCGCGCGCGTGAGCCCGCGCGACGTGGGTTTTCCACGGCGTACGCGTCGAAGAGCGGCCGGAACCGGTCGCCGAGCTCGTCGGCGACCGCGGGGCCCAGCATGCGCACGATGCCGCGGCGTTTCGACAGCAATGCGCGTCGCTCGACGTCGAAGCGTTGTTCGTCGAATCCCGCCGGAACGGGTCCTTTCGCGAGCAGAGCATTCAACAGCTCGGCCTGCTGCGTGGCAAGCCTTTCGCGTGCGGACGAAAGGTCATTGCTCCCGATCATTTCAGTCACGGTACTTGTCCACCACAGCGCGGATCGCGGCGAGTTCGCTCGCGATTTCGGTGTCCGACGGGTAGTTGTCATCGCGTTCCAGCAGAACGCCGGGTGGCCGCACCCGCGAACACAGTTCGTCGAGAACGCCGAGCACTTCCGGCAGCACCGCGTGGGCGTGCGTGTCGTGATAGACGTCGCCGTGCTGCTCGCCGCCGGCCACGTGCACGTAAGCCAGGCGCTCCAACGGGATCTCGTCCAGGAACCGCTCCGGGTCCGTGCCGATGTTGCGGGCGTTCGCGTACAGGTTCGCGACGTCGACGAGCAGCCAGCAGTCCGTGCGCTCGACCAGCTCGGCGAGGAACTGGCCCTCGGTGAGCTCGCCGTCCGGCCACTCCAGCAGCGCGGCGACGTTCTCCAGCGCGAGCGGCACCGGCAGGTTCTCCTGCGCCAGCTTGACGTTCGCGACGAGCACATCGAGCGCGTCCTTGGTGCGCGGCACCGGCATCAGGTGGCCCGAGTCGAGGCCGCCCGCGCGGACGAAGCACACGTGGTCGCTCACCATCGGCGCGCCGACGGCTTCGGCGATCTTGCCGAGGTGCTCGACGCGGTGCAGGTCGACCGGGTCCGCGCCGCCGAGCGACAACGAGACGGCGTGGGGGAGCACCGGGACGCCGCGTTCCAGCAGCAACGTCACCGACTCCGGCAAGTGTCCGATGTGGAGGTTCTCGGCGACGACCTCGACGAAGTCCACGCCGGGCAGCCGTTCCACGGTCAGGTCGATCTCCGAACGCCAGCCGATGCCGACGCCCAGGTCCGTGATCCCCGCCATCAGTCGCCTCCTCCGCCGCCACCGCAGCCGCTGCCACAACTACTACCCGACGAACAGCTGCTGCCGCTCGACGAACAGCTGCTGCTCGAAGCACAACTACTGCTACCGCACCCGCTGCCGCAGCTGCTGCAACTGGACCCGCAGCCGCCGGCACTGTCCGAAGAGGACCGCCGTTTGCGGGACTGCTTGAGAGGCAGCATCCTGACGATGCTCTGGGACAGGTCGAACAGCTCGCCGACCGGCCGGCCGTTGATCTTGCCGCAGAAGCCGTGGAGCGCCACCGCGTGGACCCGGTCCGTCGCGGTCACCTGCCGCAACGCCTCCTTGCCCGCCGCGGTGACGGCTTTCCGGCCCCGCTGCCAGAGGGCGATCGCCACGGCGACCGGCACCCCGAGCAGCACCACCGGCGCCGAGAAGCTGAGCAGGACCAGGAGGAACGCGACCGCCAGGTAGAGACCCCACACCGGGTTGCCGCGGCGGGGGCGTTGGACGAGTCCGCGGTCGCGCAGGTACTGATGCAGCGCCGCCATCTCGGTGCAGTTCGCGGTCGACCGCACGATCGTGTCGAACTGGACCGGCGTCCGGGCGTAGCTCAGGATCCGCGCCTCGACGCTCGTGGTCGCCTGGTAGTCGTGCTGGAGCACGGCGGTGACGTGGCCGTCGCGCGACACCCGCACCGCGCCGACGTCGATCAGCCGGGCCAGCACGGTCTCGGCGGCCCGGCCGGGTCCCGCGGTCAGATAGCCGGCCTCTTCCGCGGACAGCCGCGCCACCTGCGCGGTCGTCGGTGTTGCCATCAGTTTCCCCCTCAACTGCTGGAACTGCTGCAGCTGCTGCTTGAGCTGCTGCAGCTCGAACTACTGCTGCTGCTGCAACTACTACTGCTGCTGCTCGAACAGCTGCTGGAGCTGCTGCTGCAACTGGAACTGCTGCAGCTGCTGCTGCTGTTGCAGCTGTTGCTCGAACAACTACTGCTGGAGCAACTGGACGCACTGCCGCAACTGCTGCAGCTCGATCCACAGCCGCCACCACTGTCCGAACGGGACTTCCTCTTGTTGTGCTGCAGGTGCAGCGGTGCCGGCGAATACAGCACCTGGGGAGGCAGGCCGAACAGGTCCGCGACCCGCTGGCGTCCCATCACGCCCCGCAGCCCGTACACCGCCACGGCGTCGACCCGGCTGCGTTGATGCGTCCGTGCGTACCCCAGCGCGCGCTTGCCCGTCGGTGTGAGCATCTTCTTGCCGCGCAGGAGGAACGCCAGCAACCACGCCACGACCGTGCCGGCCAGGAACACCCGGTCGGCGGCGAAGGTGGCCACCAGGAACCCGACGCCGACCAGGATCAGCAGCACCCGGAGGGCAACCTTGCCGCCGCTCGCCTTGCCCCAGCGCCGGCGGATCATCGCCCGGTCGGTCAGGCTCTGCCGCAACGAGCCCATCTCCTGGCTGTGCGACGCCGGTCCGACCACGTGACCGATCGGGCGGCCCGCGCCGTTCAAGCTGTTGAGGATGAACGACTCGATTCGCGTCTTGGCGCCGTGGCCGTTCTGGTGGACGGCGGTCACGAGTCCCTCTCGGGAGATCCGCACGTGACCGCCGTCCATCAGCCGGGCCAGCGCGGTCTCCGCCGCTCTGCCCGGTCCCCCTGCCAGGAACCCGATCTCCTCCGGTCTACAGCCCGTACCCGGTGTCGAAGACTTGGCCATCAGCACTCCCCTTCACTGGTGCCAGTGCATCTTCGACGTGAGATCTACCCCTGGGTTCCTGGCGTTACCTGAACAGGACCGATCAACGGAAAACGGGTCAGCCGCCGCCTCCGCCGCAACCGCCACCACAGCCGCCGCCCCCACCACAGCTGCTTCCGCTTGAACACGAGGAAGAACTGGACGAACACGAGCTGTAGCTGCCGCCGTCGCCGCTGTAACCGCCATAGCTCGACGCACCGCCGGACGAGGCGAGCAACGAGCTGCGCACCGCCAGATCCGGGTACACGGCCAAGCCGCCGAAGAGGACCAGCCCCGCCGCGCCCGCGTACAAGGCGTCGTCGGAGGTGGCCATCCTGCTGCTGGAGGACGTACGAGCCGCGCTGAGCACCGAGTTCCCCTTGCTCGTGCGCAGGTTCTTGCCCCGGCGCGTCAGGACGAAGATGACCGCGCCGGTGAGCAGGAGCAGCAACACCAGGTAGCCGACGGGCGCACCGATCGCGAGGCCGTTGACCAGGCGGACGACCCCGACCGCGAACAGCACCCACAACGCGATGGATCCCTTGCGCAGCGCGCTTTTCGCGACGTCCGGGTGCACGACGAGCCCCATCTCCTCCAGGCGGCGGCCGATCTCGGTCACGGCGTCGTCCTTGGAGACGGCGGGGATCATCAGGTTGACGGTGCGGTTGGTGTAGCGCTGGCTGTCGGTGATGACGGCGCGGTCCACCTTGTTGAGCGAGTTCGTGGTGGACGTGACCTGAACGGTGCCACGCCGGGAAGTGCGCAGCTCACCCGCGGTGAGAAGACGCGCGATGGCGGTCTCGACGACCCGCCGTGGACCGCCCGCAAGATATGCGAGCTCGTCCATGTCCAAGGAGCGCACGGGCTGGGAGCTGTGCCCAGCCCGCACGCGAACCCGGACGACGATCGCGACCAGCACGGCCAGTGCCAGCCCGATCCAGTACAGCTGAAGGAACTCCGGGCCGGACAATCCCCAAGGCTTCTGCATGCCACCCACCCCCCTGACTGCCCCCGAAATGCTTCGGTGGCGTCCATGGTGTGGTCCAGGCCACAGGCCCGCAATGCTTGTTGACGAAGCCTTAGGGTTGTCCGTCTTCTGTCACTTGTTCGTGGCTATGGCTCACTCTTCGAAGCTGTCTTCAGCTGGACGAGCCGCCGTCGACTCCGCCGGAGCCTTCGCCATCAGTACCGAAGAAGTACATGGGTGCCTCCCAGGTCGGTCCGGTCCTGGTGGCCGGACTGTGGCCCAGTCTCCTATTCGGACGGAACGAGTTTCAAGGAGACGGAGTTGATGCAGTACCGCTGGTCCGTCGGGGTCGGATACCCCTCACCTTCGAAAACATGCCCCAGGTGGCTGTGGCATGTGGCGCAGAGCACCTCGACGCGGACCATGCCGAGCTCGCGGTCCTCACGCAGGATCACCGACTCCCCGGCGAGTGGTGAGAAGAACGACGGCCAGCCGCAGTGCGAGTCGAACTTGGTGTCGCTGCGGAACAACTCGGCTCCGCACGCGCGGCACTCGTAGATGCCCTCGGTCTTGGTCTCGGTGTACTCGCCGGTCCACGGACGCTCGGTGCCTGCCTGGCGCAGCACCGCGTACTCGGCGGGTTTCAGCTGGGCGCGCCATTCCTCTTCGGAACGCACGACTTTCGGGGTGGCGCCGACAACAGGTTCCATGTCCCTTTATAACGCGGGCACGGTTGCTGGGCTTCCCGGCGGCGACGAGGTGCGCGGCGACGTAAGGCCTCGTTAAGAAGTCGTCCTCGTTTGGACCAGAAGATGTTGGCTCAGAAGATGATGGTGAGGATGTCGCTCAGCGCGAACCAGATCGTCAGGATCACGCCGAGCAGGATCAGCCCGACCACCAGCACGGCCACCAGTCGCTGGTGGCCGGTCGTGCGGTTGGCGGAGTCGGCGAAGTCCTGCACGCCCTCGAGGTAGCCCTCGACCGTGTAACCGGGGCGCTGGCGCTTCATCTTGTCCAGGTGGTCGGCGAACGCCTGGGTCTCGGGGTCGTGCGGGTCGAGGCCGATCAGCTCCTCCTGGAACTTCTCGCTCTCGTCCTTCGAATCGCCCATAACCCCCAGAGTAGTGCCTGGGATCAACTGGCCAAGGCAAGCGAGGGCTTAACGGCACCAACGGTTCGGCCGTGTCCGAGGACCGGGACGGTCGCCAGGTCCTCCACCTTGCTCACGTCCACGCCGAGCCGCTTGAGCACCGCCACGATGACGACCGCGCGGGCGCGCGACGAGCCGTCGGCGATCTTCAACGCGACCCCCTCGCCGGTGGGCAGACCGACCGCGTAGACGCCCTCGGCGCCGTCCTTCGCGATGACGCCGGGCAAGGCGTCCATCAGCACGGTGACGTCACGGCCCGTACCGCCGACCCACTGCGGGAAGGCGTTCATGGCGGCGGCGACGCGGTGTTCGAGGGTGCCGGCCGGGGCAGCGGCGAGGCGGCCGAACGCGCGCGCCAGGCCCGTGAGGCTGATTGCGAAGATCGGGGCACCGCAGCCGTCGACGCCGACCTGGGCGACGGGTTCGCCGGCCACGTCCTCGATCGTCTCGCGGGTGGCGACCTGCAGCGGGTGCGTCGGGTCCAGGTACTCCCCGGTGGACCACCCGTTGGCGACGCAGGTGGCGAGCATGGCGGCGTGCTTGCCGGAGCAGTTCATGTACTTCGGGGCGGCGTCGAGGCCACGGGCGAGGTGCTGGGCGCGAGCGCTCTCGCCGAGTGGCATGTCGGCCGTGCACTGCAGGGCGGTCTCGTCCAGACCCGCTGACGCGAGGATCCGGAGCGCGCCCTCGACGTGGAAGTCCTCGCCGGAGTGCGACGCGCAGGCCAGCGCGAGCAGTTCACCGTCGAGGTCCAGGCCGCTGCGGAGCATCGCGAGGGCTTGCAGGGGCTTGTTCGACGAACGCGGGAACGCGACGTCGCCCGGCCGTCCGATTTCCAGGGTGGGGGTGCCGGCGGCGTCGGTGGCGACGACGGTGCCGTGGTGCACCGACTCCAGGAAGTCGCCGCGCCAGACCTCAGCCACAACCTCGTGTGCCATGCCACCCCTCCTGCCAGTCCGTAAAACTGCCAACTGTCGACAGTTGACAACGTGGCTAATGTAACCAGGAGACGGCCTGTGCCGTCCAGAGCAGGAGACGAACGTGACACCTCCGCTGCACCTCAGTCTTGCCGGGCAGGCCGTGGACGTCTTGCGCGAGCAGGTGCTCACTGGGGAAATCCCTCCAGGATCCCGGGTCAACGAGGTCGAGGTGGCGCAGAAGCTCGGCATCAGCCGCGGTCCGTTGCGCGAGGCGATCCGGCACCTGGCCTCCGAGGGCTTGCTGCAGCTGGTGCCGCACCGGGGCGCGTTCGTGCCCGACACCGACTCCGACGAGGTCAAGGCGCTGTTCGAACTGCGGACCGCGCTGGAGTGCGCGGCGGCGGAGCTGGCGGCCTCGCGGCGCACCGATGTGGATTTGGTGAGGCTCCACGAGGTGTGTGCGGAGAGCCGGCGCGACTACAAGGCGGGGCGGCAGTTCCCGTATCGGCTGGACCTCGCGTTCCACCAGACGCTCATCGACGCCGCGCGCAGCCCACGGATCGCCGAGCAGGTACGCCTCGTCCAGCAACGTGTCGTGCTCCTCCGCAGCACTCTGGCGGACGACCCTGGGCACACGCACGCGTCGATGGACGACCACGACGAACTCGTGAAGGCGATCGAGGACGGCGACGCCGCGCGGGCGTCCACGGTGATGCGGCGACACCTCTCTCGCGTGTGTGCGCAGATGCTGACCAGCTTGAACCGCTAGCGCCATGGCCGTGACCCGTGTCCCGTATTCGGTGGTCAGACGGGTGCATCGCGGTGCCGGCCCCACGTCCTCATCCTGGTTGGCTGTGGGCGTGGGGCCGGTGCCGTGAGGCGCCCCGCTGAGCGGCGAAGATGCGGCACGGGTCACGGCCATGGCGCTAATTTGGTCTCATGACGTTCGGCGCGCGGCTCGTTCACCACCGCAAGGCGGCCGGGCTCAGCCAGGAGGATCTCAGCGAGCGGTCCGGCGTCAGCGTCCACGCGATCAGCGACATGGAACGCGGCCGCGCCCGGTCACCTCAGCGGTGCACCACCGAGGCGTTGCTCGACGCCCTTGACCTGGACGAACACGACCGGGAGGAGCTGCGCAGGCTCGCCAGAGCGGGCCGGGTCGCGCCGCCTGGGCCGGTCCGGTCGCTGTCGATGTACGTGGCGGACCTCGTCGGCCGGGACCCGGAGCTGTTCACGATCGCCGAAAAGCGCAGTGGGCTCGTTGTCGTCCACGGTGCTGCGGGTACGGGTAAGACGAGCCTCGCCGTGAGGGCCGCCCATCTGCTTGAGGAGTGTTTTCCGGACGGTCAGCTGCTCATCGAACTGGAGGGGTCCACGCCGCCGCTGCAGCGGTTGCTGAAGGACCTCGGGGTGCCCGCTGAGCATCTGCCAGAGGACGAGCGTGGGCAGATCAGGCTCTACCGGTCGTTGCTCGCGGGACGGCGCCTACTGCTCGTGCTCGACGGGGCGGACTGTGAGGAGGAGGTCCACGCGCTCGCGGCCGACTCGCCTGGCTGCCTCACGGTCGTGACGTCCCGTCGACGGCTCACCGGACTCGTCGGTGCCACGTGGATCCGGCTCGGCGGCCTCACCGAAGAGGCCGCGCTGGAGCTGCTCGCGTCCATCATCGGAACCCAGCGTGTCGAGGCGGATCTCAGGACCGCGCGCGAGATCGTCAGGCTGTGCGGGATGTCGCCGCTCGCGTTGCGGATCGCGGGCAACCGGCTCGCCAGCCGCCCGCGCTGGCCGCTCGCGCACCTGGCCGAGCAGATCGAGGAACGCAGGCTGGCGGCCCTGACCGCCGGCGACCTGGAGGTCCGGGGCGCGTTCGAGGTGTCGCTCGCGCACCTGCCCGGCACCGCTCAGCTCGTGTTCCGCAGGCTGGGGCTGCTGATCGGCACGCACGTGACGCCGGAACTCGCCGCCGCGCTGGCCGGAATCGACGTCGCGGAGGCGGAACAGGCGTTGGAGGACCTCGCCGACGTGAGCCTGCTGGAGCCCGACGAGCGCGGGTACTCGATCCACGGCCTCGTCCGCACGTTCGCCAACGGCCTGATCGACGCCACGGACGACGACGCACGGCGCACGATGCTCGCCTCGCTCCTGGAAACCACCGTCACCGCCGGAGTCCTTTTCGGACAGACCGGTGACGCACGGCGCGTGGAGCCACGCGGCGAGATGGACCTCGCGACCGCGCGCCGGTGGCTGGACGAGCACCGCGACCTGATGCCCGAGATCGTCGAACAGGCGCAGGGCCAAGGAATGCACGACGACGTGGTGCGCGCGGTGATCGCACTCTCGCACTACGCCGCCATCGAACCGAGCCCGATCTGGGAACGCATCTACCGCACGGCACTGGATTCGGCGCGCGAACCGTGGCAGGAGATCGTGATCCGCGGCCAGCTCGGCTGGGTGCTGTTCGACGTGATGGGCCGCTCGGGCGACGCGCTGGAGGTGCTGACCCGCGCGGCGCGACGAGCCGAGGAGTCGGGGGAGACCGGGCACATCGGCTGGGTGTGGTTGATCGCGTCGGCCTCGCACAGCGGGCTCGGCGACCTCGACGAGGCGGAACGCGTGTGCCGCAAGGCGATCGAGTGGATGCGCGAACCGATGGACATCCTCTACGCGCGGTCGGTGCTCGGTGTGTTGTGGCAGCGCATGGGCCGTGCGGACGCCGCAGTCGCCGTGCACACAGAGGTCGCGAACGAACTGAGCACGTTCGCTCGCACCACTTATGAACTTTCCGCGCTCGGTCGCACTCTCTGGTGGCTCGGCCTCGCCCTGATGGACGCGCACAAGGCGGACGAAGCCGTGTCTGCGCTGACGGAAGCCGAAGAGGTCTATGCACGCGCACGGATGAAGTCGTGGCGTGCGCGCGCACAGTGGCACCGCGCCGAGGCGCACCGGCTCGCTGGCCGCCTCGCCGAGTCCGATGAGGACTTCAGGAAGGCCTTGGACGGGTTCCGCGCGTGCGGCGACGGCGTGAGAGAGATCCAGGCGATGCGCGCGCTGGCGGACAACGCCAAGTCACGGGGCGATGACAGCGCGTATCAAAATCATCTGCGAGACTCGCTCACGGCGTGCGAGCGGTGGGACACGGACGCCACGCGCAAGATCGCCGCCGAGGTGCGGGAGTGCCTGTCCTGGGAGTGACGGTCCAGAGGGTGAGGGAATGCGGGCAACCACCTTCAGCGAGTTCCTGAGGTTCTACCGGCGGCGTGCGAGCCTCACGCAGGAGGATCTCGCCGCGCGCACGGGCTTGAGCGTCCGCGCGCTGAGCGATCTCGAACGCGGCCGCGTGCAGACCCCGCAGACGCAGACGGTCGAGCTGCTGGTGACCGGACTCGGGCTCGACGAGGGGGAGACCCAGGAGTTCATCGCGCTCGCCAGGTCGCCGGAGATCTCCACGCCTCGCGCCGAACGCACGGATTGCGCGCCACCGCCCGCGAAGCCTTTGATCGGCCGCGCTCAGGAGCAACAGGACCTCGCCGACTGCATCGACCGCGCGGCCTCGTCGTGGGTGCTGGACGTCGTCGTCCTGCACGGACCGCCAGGCGTGGGCAAGACATCGCTCGCGGTCGACGCGGCCCACCGCTTCGCCGGCATGTTCGCCGACGGCCTGCTCTACCTCGACCTGCGCGGCATGGACGCCGCTCCGCTCACCCCGGAACGAGCGGCCGCGCGGGTGCTGCGGGCGTTCGGGGTGCCGGACTCGCGGATGCCGGCCGACGCCGACGACCGTTTCCGCCTCTACCGGTCGATGCTGCGCGAACGGACCGTGCTGCTCGTGCTCGACAACGCCGCGAACGAGGCGCAGGTGCGGCCGTTGCTCGCGGCCAGTCCTGGTTCGCTCGTGCTGGTGACCAGCCGGAACGTGCTGGCGGGCCTGGACTGCCGCTCTCGCCTGGGCCTCGGGCCGCTGAGTCACGAGGGAGCCGTCGAGCTGCTCGCCGCGGCGGCCGGTGCGGACCGGATCAACGCCGACCAGGAGGCTGCGGGCGTCGTCGCGTCGTTGTGCGGGGGAGTGCCGCTGGCGCTGGCCATCGCGGGACACCGGCTGACCGGCCGCACCACCTGGTCGTTGCGGCAGCTCTCCGACCAGCTCTCCGACCAGCGGGAACGCCTCGACGTGCTCGCGACCGGCGACGTCCAGGTGCGCACCGCGTTCGAGATGTCCTACCGCCAGCTCGCCCCGCAGACGCGGACGATCTTCCGCCGGCTCGCGCTGGTGCACGGCCCGGACACGTCCGTCGCACTGGCCGCGGTCGCCGCCGACATCCCGGCCGACGAAGCGGAGACGTTGCTGGAAGAGCTCGTCGACGCGTCGCTGCTGCGGCCGGAGGTTCCTGGCCGGTACTCGTGCCACGACCTGATTCGCGACTACGCGCGCGAACGCTTGCACAGCGAGGAGGCAGACCTCGAGACACACCGCCTGCGCACGCGCGATTGGCTGCTGACGACCGCAACGGCCGCCGCGTCGTCGTTCCACCCCGACGAGCAGGGTGCGTCCGACCTGGCGAGCGCGGACCGGTGGCTCTCGGCGGAACTGGCGAACTGGCGTGGCGCCTTTCGCGAGGCGATCGCCGACGGGGCACACGAGAAGGTGCTCGCGCTGGCTCGCTCGATGCACTGGTACTCCGACCATCGGGGCCCAGGCGAGCTGTGGCTGGAGGTGTACACAGCGGGCGTCGACGCCGCGCATGCACTCGGTATACAGGAGCAGGAAGCTCAACAGCTCAACTTCGTGTGCTGGGTGTATGCAGCTCGTGTACACAACATTCCGCTGGCCACCGCGACGCACGAGCGAGCCCTGCGCGTCGCGCAGGAGTGCGGTTCGGTGCTCGAAACCGCCTGGGCGCACTACTACCGCGCGGCGATCGAGACCCGCACGGGTGACCACGAGACGGGCGTGACCCATTCTCGCCGCGCCGCCGAGCTGTTCCGCGAGGCCGGGTCGCCGCTGGGGGTGGTGATCTCGCTGTCGTTCGCGGGAGTGCTGCTGACCCGGCTCGGCCGGCACGCTGACGCCGTCGCCACGCACCGCGCGTGCGTGGCCGAGGAACGGGCCAAGGGCGGTGTGTCCGACGAGAACGCGGCCCAACTGATGCTGCGCCTCGCGGACAGCCTCACCGCGGCGGGGGAGCACGAAGAGGCGCTCGCGGTGGCGGACCAGGCCGAAGCGCTCGTGGAGCCTTCGGTGACCGGCGTGCGTGCTCTTGTCCTGCACACCCGCGGTCTCGCGCTGCGCAACGCCGGACGCCTCGCCGAGGCTCGTGAGCAGCTGACCGCTGCCGCCGAGGGGATCGCCGACCCGGAGTCCAAGGTGTCCGTCCTGATCGCGCTCGCGGACGTCTGCGAGCGGATGAACGACCACGATTCGGCTACCCGGCATCGGGTGCGCGCGCTCGCGGAGTCCGACGGTCACGAGTCGCCTGGCATGGCCAGGTTGCAGCAGGACCTGGCCGCGGCGCTCAAGCTCTCAGCGTAGGACCGTGTCGAGGAACGCGTCCGCGTCGAAGTTCTCGGCACCGGGCGGCACCAGCCGGTAGCTGGCGTCGAGGAACTTCCGCAGCGTGCCGGTGGGCAGCCGGAACACCGTGACGTGCCGGTCGGAGATCAGCTCTAGCACCAGCGTGCGGCTGGCGTGCGGCCGCAGCCGGACGTCACCGAGACCGGCCGGCTTGGTCATGCCCTCGATCAGCAGGTCCCTGCCCATGATCCAGGTCGCGACCGCGCCGCCGGCGTGGAACCTCATCGTCACCGCGTACGGGTCCTCCGACTGGTAGAGCAGTTCCGTCTCGACCGGAGCGGTGGTGCCGTTCGGCCGGACGAAGTCGAAGACGGTGCGTGACGCGACCCGCATCGGGACTCCCTGAGGTGTTCGCCTGTGTTCAGCAGTTGTCACGTAATGGGTGCCGAATTGGTTCAAGGTGGGCCGTTGCCATTACCAATCGGATCGCCCCGGCAGTGGCCTGCCAGGCGTTTCGGCTGTGCGAACGGGCAGAGATGCGGAACTTTCTGCCGGTCGTTCTGCATGGTTCTGCGAGCCCTCTCGCGTTTTGCTGGACGGCATGGTCACCCCGCTGCGCCCCGGACTCGTCGAGGCCGTCGTGCGCCGGGCCGGTGGCGTGCTGGTGGGGCGGGAGCGGGAGATCGCCGCCTTGACAGCCGCGCTGGGTGGTGGGCGGTCGTGTGTCGTCCACGGGGCGGCGGGAATGGGCAAGAGCGCCTTGTTATGCGTCGCCTCCTCGATCGCGGTGCGCACCGGGATGCGGCCGGTGCGCGGGTTGCGGGCGTTGTCCGGGGGCGACACGTTGCTGCTGGTGGACGACGCCGAGCGGCTGTCGGCCGAGGAGACCGAGCGGCTGGCGCGGTTCCGGGGCGTCGTGGTGCTCGCCGGCGACTTCGACCCCGTGGCGCCGCCGCCGGGCCTGGTTGATCTCGTCGCGGGTGCCGTGCGGGTGCCGTTGCGACCTGTCGGCGCCGACGTGGTGGCCGAGATGATCCGGCGCCGGTTCGACGCCGAGGCCTCGCCCGAGCTGATCTCGTTGTGCCTGGACCACTGCGGTGGAGCGCCGGGCGTGCTGAACGATGTTCTCGATCTCCTGGAGCCCGGCGAGGTGTCCGCGGGTTCGTTGCGCGGCTTGCGGTCGCCGCGCCTGTTGCAGGCCGTGCGGCGGTACTGGCAGGTGCTGGACGCCGATGCCGTGACGGTGGCCCGTGCCCTGGCGGTGCTGGGGAGTGCGCCGCTGGACCTGCTGCGCGAGGTCGCCGGGATGGACTCCTGCGCGACACTGGCCGCGTTCGAACGTCTTGCCGACGCCCGGCTCGCTCTTGGTGAGCCGGTGCGGATCGTCTCGCCGGCGTTGAGTCAGGCGATCTGCCAGGAGATGGCACCGGACCTGCGCGAACGCCTGCATCGCGCGGCCGCGGAGGCGATGCACCGGCGCTGCGACCCGGTGACCGCGATGGCTGAGCACGTCGTGGCGTGCGCGGAACCCGTTGGGGCGCATTGGGTGGCGCCCGCGTTGCGAACGGCCGCGCGGCTGCACCGGGCAGCGGGACGGCCCGAGCAGGCGGTGCGGTGCCTGCGGGCGGCGTTGCGCGAGCCGATGAGCGGGCAGGTCGCCGCACAGGTGGCGATCGCGCTGGCGGATCTCCACCTGCGGTGCGGGATCGCCCCGCACGCGGACGAGCTGGCGCGGTGCTGGCAGCGGCTGTCGGCCGAGGGAAACCCCGATGGCGCCTTGGACTGGCTCGCCGCCGTGGTGCTCGACTGGCAGTGCGACGAGGACGTTCTCGGTGTGCCTGCTGGAGATGAAGGG
Source organism: Lentzea sp. NPDC006480 (assembly GCF_040611995.1). Taxonomy (NCBI): domain Bacteria; kingdom Bacillati; phylum Actinomycetota; class Actinomycetes; order Pseudonocardiales; family Pseudonocardiaceae; genus Lentzea; species Lentzea sp. NPDC006480. The sequence continues at coordinate 92,629 of NZ_JBEXPJ010000009.1, read as the reverse complement.
CCACCGGAGTCGTACCGGGCCGTCGCGATGGCGATGAGTCCGTTGAGCGGGCCGCGGACAGCCGACTCACCGGCGTTGCGCGCGTTCTGGTCGGGCGAGGGTGCCGAGCAGGTGCTCGACGATCTTCCTGAGCACGCGATGCCGTCGCTCGTCCTTGCGGGGCTTGGACTTCTGCGCGGCGGGTCGTCTCGTGCGCTGCTGGATCTCCCGCTGCGGGACCGGCTCGTCGGCGCGGAGAACGACTGGCTGGTCGCGTTGGAGATGTGGGCGCACGGGGCGAGCGGCCGGCACGCCGAGGTGTTCCGGCTCATGCACTCGCTGGCCGGGCGCACCTCGCCCGCACGAGGGTGCGTGGCGCTGGCGGCGGCGGCGTTCGTTTCGTCCTGTGTGGACTGCGGACGGCTTGGCGAGGCTCGGGAGATGTTGGTGCGTCTCGGTTACACCGGCACGTTGTCGCCGGCGTGGGTGTGCATGATGTTGCTGCACCAGCGCGCGCGGCTGCACCTCGCGCTGGGCTCGCCGCGGGCCGCTCTGGCTGATGCCGAACGGGCCGGAGTCGTTGAGCTGGCCGAAGAAGCACGGGCGGCGTTGGTCGAACGACCGACACTGGTGCGTTGTGGCGCGTGGGGAAAGCTCACACCGCACGAGTCGCGCATCGTCGAGCTGGCGCTGGAAGGTGAGACGAACCGGGAGATCGCCACCCGGTTCAACGTCACCCAGCGAGCGGTCGAGCTGCATCTGACCCGCGTCTACCGCAAGGCCGGAATCAGCAGGCGGGTGCAGTTGTCTTCCGTCTTCGGTCCCATTTGAGACCCCATTTGAGATTCGTTGTCACCCAAACGGAGATGAACCGGGTGCGGTGATCCCGTCGTTCTTTGCCAACAACAGCAACGAAACGACGGGAGCCACACCATGTCTGCCAACAACGAGCCGATCGGGCCCGCCGCACCCGAGCACGACGTGCACGACGTGCTGCTGGGCACGATCACGTGGGACCAGTACCACGCTTCCCGCGCGGCTTAGAGCAGGTTGGAGCGGATGGCCCAGGCGACGGCGTGCACGCGGTTGCGCAGCCCGAACCGTTCGAGGAGCTGGTGCAGCGCGTACTTCACGGTCCGCTCCGAGCAGAACAGCCGCGCCGCGACCTCGGCGATCGTCGCGCCGTCGGCCAGCAGCCGCAGCAGCTGCAGATCGCGGTCGTTCAGCACCGTCGACCGCTCCTGCACGGCCTGTCCGGCGACGAGCAGCTTGATCAGGCGTTCGGCGTTGACGTCCGCGCGCCGCAAGGGGTTCGCGAGCCCGGCCTGAGCGGCGATCGAGGGTGTGAGGTCGTGCACCCGTGCGGCGATCACCACGATCCGCGGCGAGCCGATGGCCCGCAGCCGGGCCGCCTGCTGTGCGCACAGCTCGTTCACGACCGCGAGCAAGACGTGCGCGTCCGAACGTTCCTGCACCACCCGCACCCGCGGTGATGTCTTCAGCAGATGGGTCACACCGGCCGCGCTGATCAGGTCTCGGGACTCCACCGCAACGCGCACCGGTTCGATTCCGGAGTCCACGGTCGCCAGGGCACTACTCATGGCCCGATCGTCCGGAATTTCGGCGGCTGTCCACTTCGGAAAACCGAACCCATCCGATGACTACTTGTTCACCGCCCGCCGAGGTGCGGAACTCGCCGGTCGGCCAGTGCTCGATCCTGAGCTCGTCTCCCGGGAGCACCGGGGCGGTGAAGCGGGCGTGCAGTTCGGTGAAGTCCTTGCCGCGCACGGTGATTCCGAGCGTGCACAGGCCGTGCAGGATGGGGCGTGGGAAGCCCGCGCGTTGGGCGAACTCCGCGTCGTGGTGCATCGGGTTGACGTCGCCGGTCTCGCAGTACCTGAGCGCCTGGTCGGGTTTCGTGTGGAAGAAGCTGACCTCGGGCTCGGTGTCCGGGACGGTGAACTTCCCGGTCTCGCCGCGTTCGCCGCCGAAACCGCCTTCGCCCTTGAGGAAGCACGAGGAGCGGGTGCTCGCGTACTCCGACTCCCAGGTGCTGACGACCAGCGCTCCCGAGCCCTTGTCGTAGATGTCGGTGACGGTCTTGGTGACGACCGCGGAACCGCTTTCCGGCAGCGTTCTGCGCAGCCACAGCGACTGCTCGGCGTGCAGGACCTGGGTCATGTCGGCGCCGGTCAGCCCGAGCTGCGGGCCGCCGTGCTGCAGCAACGGGATGGCGAACGCGGGGGAGTAGCCGCCCGTCGCCGCCGCGTACACCTCGGCGTCGTCTCGCGACCAGGTGCGGACCTGTCGTTCGACGACGCCGAGGATCGCGTGGTTGAGCACTTGCCCAAGATAGAACTAACCGAGCGTGCCCCGGACGTTCGCGTGGCCCTTGAGGAGGTTGCGGGCGATCGTGCGACGCTGGATCTCGTCGGTGCCCTCGTAGATCCGCAGCAGCCGCAGCTCGCGGTACCAGCGCTCGATCGGCAGCTCACGCGTGTAGCCCATGCCGCCGTGGATCTGCAGGACGCGGTCGACGATCTCGTTGGCCTTGATGCCGCCGTAGAGCTTCGCGATGGACTGCGCCTGCCGCGAGTCCTGCTTCTGGTCGACGAGCCACGCGGCGTGCAGCACGAGCCAGCGCAACGCTTCGATCTCCACCGCCGAGTCCGCGATCATCCACTGGATCGCCTGGTACTCGGCGATGGGCTGGCCGAACGTGACGCGGTTCTTGGCCTGCTCGATGGCCATTTCCACCAGGCGTTCGACGGAGCCGAGCGCGCGGGCGGGCAGCAGGTAGCGGCCCTGGCCGATCCACTGCATGGCGAGGTTGAAGCCCTTGCCGAGCTCGCCGAGGATGTTCTCCTCCGGCACCCGCACGTTGTCGAACACCAGCGCCGCCGGACCCCACTGGCCCATGGTCGGAATGGGCTCGGACTTCCAGCCCATGTCGCGGTCGACGAGGAAGCACGTGACGCCGCCGTCCGCGCCCTTCTCCTTGTCGGTGATGGCGAAGACCATCACGAAGTCGGCCTCGTTGCCCTGCGTGATGAACGTCTTCTCGCCGTTGATCACCCACTCGTTGCCGTCTTTGACGGCGGTCGTGCGGATGGCCTTGGCGTCACTGCCGGCGCCGGGCTCGGTGATCGCGAAGCACGACACGCGCTCGCCGGAGATCGTCGGCAGCAGATAGCGCTGCTTCTGCTCCTCGTTGCCGTGGAACAGGATGTTGTCCGCGTAGCCGCCGAACCGGAACGGCACGAACGACCTGCCGAGCTCGGCCTCGATGAGCGCGGTCATCATGCCGCCGAGGCCCATGCCGCCGTACTCCTGCGGCGTCAGCACACCGAAGAACCCGGCCTGCTTCGCCTTGTCCTGCAGGGCTTTCAGCTCTTCCTTCGGCAGGCCCGGCTGGCCGGCGCGTTCGCGCCGCAGCACCTCCGGCTCCAGCGGGATGATCTCCTTGCGCACGAAGGTCCGCACCCAGTCGCGGATCTCCTTCTGCTCGTCGTCGAGCGTGAAGTCCATTGTTCTCTCCTTGAAGGAACGCCCTAGAAAAAGGCACTGATGCCGGTCAGCGCGCGGCCGATGAGCAGTTTCTGGATCTGGCTGGTGCCCTCGTAGAGGGTGGTGACGCGGGCGTCTCGCAGGTACTTGCCCACGGGGTACTCGTCGATGTAGCCGTAGCCGCCGAAGACCTGAATGGCGTTGTTGGCGACCTTCACCGCGGCCTCGCTGGCGTAGAGCTTCGCCATGCTGGCCTCGGTGCTGAACGGCTGGCCGCGGTCGGCCAGGTCGGCTACGCGCCAGGTCAGGAGCCTCGCGGCGTCGGTTTCCACGGCCATGTCGGCGATCAGTTCCTGGACCAGCTGGAAGCCCGCGATGGGCTTGCCGAACTGTTCACGTTCCCTGGAGTAGTTCAGCGCTGCCTCGAAGGCGCCTCTCGCTGCTCCGACACAGCCCGCGGCCACCGACATGCGGCCCTTGTCGAGTGCCTGCATCGCGAGTTTGAAGCCTTCTTCACTGAGCAGGGCGTCGTGGTCGACTTCGACGTCTTCGAGGGTGATCTCGGCGGTGGCCTGGCCGCGCATGCCGAGCTTGCCCTTGATCTCGGTGGCGGTGAAGCCTTTGGCGTCAGTGGGGACGAGGAACGCGCTGATGCCTTTCGGGCCTGGTCCGCCGGTTCGGGCGAAGACCAGGGCGACGTCCGCCCATGTGCCGTTGGTGATGAAGACCTTGCGGCCGTTGATGGTCCAGCCGTTGGCCGTCTTCGTGGCCTTGGTGGCGAGGCTGCCGGCGTCTGATCCGGTGCCGGGCTCGGTGAGGGCGAAGCAGCCGATCTGCGTGCCTTGCGTCAGACCGGGCAGCCAGCGTTGCTTCTGCTCCTCGGTGCCGTGTTTGGCGATCGACTTGGTGACCAGGCCGAGTGACACCGAGATGATGCCTCTCACCGCGGAGTCTCCGCGTGCGACCTCTTCGAGCATCAGGCAGTAAGCCAGGTTGTCGCCGCCTGAGCCGCCGTACTGCTCGTCGATGCCGAGCCCGAGGAACCCGACCTCGCCGAGCTGCTCGACCAGGTCGGAGTCGATGGCCTCCTCGCGGTCCCAGCGCGTGGCGTTGGGGACGATGCGCTCGTCAGTGAAGCGCCGCGCCAGCTCTTTCAGCTGCCGGTGTTCGTCCGAAAGCGTCAAGTCCACGGGTCCTCCTGAGAAACCGAACAGTGTTAGGTTAACCCACATGCCCCGGCCGAGCACCCCTCTGTTGAGCCCAGATCGCATCCGGTCGACAGCCCTGGCCATCATCGACCGCGACGGCCTGGACGGCCTCTCGATGCGCAAGCTGGCCGCTGAGCTGGGCGTTCAGGCGGCCTCGCTGTACGGGCACGTCCGTACGAAGGACCAGCTGCTGAACGACATCGCCTCGTCGATCCTGTCGTCGGTCGACGTCTCGGGCTTCGCGGTGGACTGGCGCATCGGCTTGGTGCAGTGCGCGCGCTCGTACCGTGCGGCTTTGTCGTCGCACCCGAACATCGTCCCGTTCCTGGCCTACGGTCCCGCCGGCCGCGACGAGTCGTTGCAACGCCTGGACCTGCTGCACGGCGCCCTGGTCTCCGCCGGCTGGTCGCGGCGCGAGGCCACGATGATCGCCGCCGGTCTGATGTACATCGTGTTCGGCTCCGCTTTGAGCTCGTTCTCCAGCGGTTTCTCGGCCGACCCCGCCGACTACTCGGACCGCTACCCGCACCTGGACCGCGCCCACCTGCTGCCGGGCGTCGCGCGCGAACTGGACCGCGACAGCTTCGAGTTGGCGCTCGCGGCGTTCGTCCGGGGCCTTTAGTGTTTCGGCGTGGCTTCCAAGGCGATCGAGCTTCAGGTCGGTGACCAGCTGGTGCGCGTGTCCAACCCGGACAAGCCGTACTTCCCCGCGCGCGGCATCACCAAGGGCCAGGTGGTCGAGTACTACCGCACGGTGGCGCCGTATCTGCTGACCGTGCTGCGCGATCGCCCTGTCGTCCTGAAGCGCTACGTCGACGGCGTGGAGGGCGAGGCGTTCTACCAGAAGCGCCTGCCCAAAGGGGCACCTGACTACGTGGAGACGGTGCAGGTCAAGTTCCCGTCCGGCCGGCCGGCCGACGAGATCTGCCCGACCTCCGAGGCCGTGATCGTGTGGGCCGCGAACCTGGGCACCTTCGACTTCCACCCGTGGCCGGTGCGTCGATCTGATGTCGATCACCCCGACGAGCTGCGCATCGACCTGGACCCGCAGCCCGGCACGGACTTCTCCGATGCCGCTCGGGTGGCTTCGGTGTTGCGCGAGGTGCTGGCTGACGCCGGGTTGACCGGCTACCCGAAGACCTCCGGTGGTCGCGGCATCCACGTGGCCGTGCGGATCCGTCCCGCGTGGGATTTCATCGACGTCCGCCATGCCGTGATCGCTCTGGCGCGCGAGGTGGAGAAGCGGGCGCCGTCGCTGGCGACTTCGGCGTGGTGGAAGGAAGAACGCGGTGAGCGCGTCTTCATCGACTTCAACCAGGCGGCCCGAGACCGCACGATCGCCTCGGCCTGGTCGGTGCGCGGGACTCCGCGCGCCACCGTCTCGACTCCCTGCACGTGGGACGAACTGTCCTCTGTGGACCCTGATGACTTCGACGTGCTGACCGTGCCGAAGTTCCTGGAGGAGCGCGGCAACCTGCACGCGGGGCTCGACTCCGAGGCGTTCGGCATCGAGACGCTGCTGGAGTGGTACGCCGCAGACCCGCGCGGTGAGATGCCGTACCCGCCGGACTATCCGAAGATGCCGGGCGAGCCGATGCGCGTCCAGCCCTCGCGCGCCCGCAAGCAGGACTGACAGCCATTTGTTGGTGCCGATCCTTCACCGTTGTGAGCCTGTGGCCGGAGCAGTGAGCCAACCGGCTGTATTGGGCACGGATGCAGCTGCCGACCTCGTAGACTGAGAGGAACGCGAGAGGAGGTCGCCATGTCCCAGCCCTATGTCGTGCGGTACGTCGGCGGTCCTCTCGACGGCCGGGTCGACTCGTTGCCCTCCACGCCGGAGGACCCGAAGCAGACCGTGACGTACGTGCACCTGCACGGCGGCCCCAAGATCGTGCACATCTACGACCTGGAGTACGCGGTCGAGTACGGATGTGAGTACCGGCTGCGCGGTGAAGAGGCCGAAGAAGCCTGAGCAACCCTCACGTGGACACGCACAGGCAATCAGGTTTACCGTACCTGTCATGAGAGCGCTCTCACACACTGTGGTGCGAGAGGAGAGTTCATGCACGTGCGGATTCGAGGAGCGATCGGCGTCGCGGCGGTGGCGATGTCGCTCGTAGCGGCGGGGCTTGTACTGGCCCAGCCAGGTGTGTCCCATGCCGGGCACGCTTACGTCTACAGCGCTGAGCAGGCGCGGGCGATGGTCGAGCAGCAGGCGATTCCGGGGTCGGAATTCCGGGCCAACTGCGGGTCCAGTCATCGCAGGCAAGATGACCCGATCGTGTTCCAGAACCAGCCCGGTGTCTCACACATGCACGAGTTCTTCGGCAACCGGACGACGAACGCGCAGTCGACGCTGACGTCGCTCAGGGCCGGGACGACGAACTGCAACCCGACCGCGGACAAGTCGGCGTACTGGGTGCCGACGCTGTACAAGAACGGGCAGGCGGTGGCGCCCGACAGCGTCACGATCTACTACCAGGGCATTCACGACCGGCAGAAGGCCGTCGCGTACCCGCAGGGCCTGCGGTACGTGGTGGGCAACTCGAAGGCCACGTCACCGGACCAGAACCCGGCGGCGCGGTGGTCGTGCACCACGCAGTCGCCGTCGGGCCGGGACTTCCTGAACTGCCCGGCCGGCACCAAAGTCGAGACATATCTGGACTTCCCGACCTGCTGGAACGGGCGGGACCTCGACTCGGCGAACCACCGCGACCACATGGCGTTCGCGGTCGGGCTCGTCTGTCCGGCGTCGCACCCGGTGGTGGTGCCGCGGCTGGAGTTCCTGATCACCTATCCGGTCAACGGGACCGGGTTGTCGCTGGGAGGAACGCTCAATGGTGTGAACGTGACCAGCGCGCCCGGTTACACGTTCCACGGGGACTTCATGAACGCGTGGGATCCCGCGGAACTCCAACGGCGCGTGGCCAACTGCATCAACGCCGGCTACATCTGCGGGACGGACGGAAACCCGTAGAGCTGATCTTGCCAACGGACCCGGTGCTCAGAATTGTCAGGGGTGTAGGGCATGCTGGGGCACAGGTGTTCGAACGGGCGGGAGGCAGCGCGATGGCGAAGAAGAGCGGGCTGTCGGCGGAGGACGTCGACAGCCTGCGCTCGCAGCTGGACGGAGGCACCCAGCCGCTGGTGTGGTTCACGGCGGCCGCGGTGGGCATGGAGCCGGGGAGGTCGGCGAAGCTCCTCGCCTTCACCGAACCGGAGGAAGGCGATTTCATCCAGGTTCGCCCGACCGGGTCGAAGGACGAGATGTCGTTCGGCCCTGCCGAGCTGACCCTGGAGAAACCGCCGCCGCGCAAGAAGGCCCCGGCCCCTGCGCCGCCGGAGCCGCCGCGAGAGACTGAGATCCTCCATCCCTACGTTCCGGAGGCGCCGGTGAAACCCGCGGCCCCCAAGCCGAAACCCGCTCCCGTGGTGGAAGCTCCGCCCCCTCCCGCGAAGCCCGCGCGCAAGCCCGCCTCGAAGGGCTCCACCCCCGAGGTCACGGTGACGCTCGTGTCCGCCGGCGAGGGCGAGTGGACCGTGGAGGTGATGCAGGGCTCCCGCAAGGCGATCCGCCCGACCCCGGTCTCACCGGCTTCCGTGTCCCAGGCGGCGAAGCTGCTGACGCCCGAGGTGGCCGAGATCGTCGAGGGCGTGCTGAACGCGGCGCGTGCTCAGCAACTCGCCCGCGTGGAGCAGTTGCGCGCCGAACTGGAGGCAGCGCAGAAGGCCTTGGACGACCTGGGCGCGTAGCGAAATCACGCGCTGCGACGCCTCGGTGGTTGTCCGCACGCGTTCGGGTGAGAGGGCTTCCCAGGGCTGGTGCCGGGGCGGACCGTGGGATGCGCGGAGGTCCCGCGCAGGTCCGGCTTGGAGGACGGGGAGGCCCTGATGGGTACGTGTGGGTGCTGTTCCGGGTGCACGGGTCCCGGCTGCGGCTGCTGTTCCAGCTGCTGACACGAAGATTCGCCTGGGGAGCTTTCCGCGTTCTGGCCGCGGGAGGCTCCCCACGTCGCATGAACTGCGATCATGACGACCCGAAAGGCCGATGCCGCGTAACCGGCCCGGCGCCCTGCGCGGCGCACACCCGAACGCGAGACCCGAGCGGTCCCAATGCTTTCCGGAGCCCATCCGCGGGCTTTCCTCCGCCACGTCGCTCGCGATCCTCCGCGTCGAGCAGGAAATCGGCGACTACTACGTCTTCGTCGACGTGGTGCACGCACGCGACGTACTCGAGCAGGTGCTGAAACGTCTACCTGTGCGCGCGAGGGCCGAGCTCGGACGGGTGGTGCGGCGCCTCGACATCGAGTTCGAGCGGCGCACCTTGCCCAATCCGCACGCCTGGAACCCCTTCTGGAACAACATCGACGTCCCCGCTGAGCGCCCGGATCCGTGGTGGTACGACAGGTTTCCCGGCGGCAGGTGGTCGGAGAGCCCCTAGCCGTCCGGCCGCGCTGACCGGGTAGCGCCCACCGAGGCGATCACGACGCAGCACACCGCAACCCATTGCGCGGGCTTGAGTTCCTCGCCGAGCAGCACCAATCCGGCCAGCGCGGCGACCGCCGGCTCCATCGACATCAGGATCCCGAACACGCGCGGAGGCATGCGCCGCAACGCTTCCAGCTCCAGCGAGTACGGAATCACCGACGACATCAACGCCACCGCGAACCCGGCGGCGAGCACCACGGGGTCGAGCATCGCGGTGCCGGCGGAAGTGATGCCGAACGGCAGCGCGATCACCGCGCCCACCACCATCGCCAGAGCGAGGCCCTTGCCGTCGGAGGTCTGGCTGCCGAGCCTGGCCGTCACCAGGATGTACGCGGCCCACAGAGCACCCGCGGCCAGCGCGAACAGCACGCCCGACAACGCCAGCCCGCCCTGCACGCGCGTCAGCAGCACCACACCGGTGCCCGCGAGCAACACCCACAGCCCGTCGAGCCACCGCCGTGACCCGAACACGGACACCGCCAGCGGACCGAGGAACTCGATCGTCACCGCGGCGCCGAGCGGGATGCGGGCGAGCGCGGCGTAGAAGCAGAGGTTCATCCCCGCGAGCACGACGCCATAAGTGACCACCACGGCCAGGGTCCGGCGGTCGAGGCGCAGGGACGGCCGCCAGATCACGACCAGCACGAGTGCGGCGACGACCAGGCGCAGCGTCACCGTCCCCGCCGCGCCCGCGACCGTGAAGAGCTGCTTCGCGACGGCCGCACCGACCTGGACGCTCACGATGCCGAGCAGCACCAGCGCGGTCGGCGGGATGCCGCCCATCAGCCGGGCGACGGGGAGCCGATCCGCGTGAGCCATGAGTCCCATCCTCACCCACGGTCCTGAGCCGGAGCACGCGAAATTCCACACACCGATCTGACTCACCGTTTTCTCACCTGCAGCGTGCGAGGCTCAACGTCGTCTAGCTGAGATAACGGAGGACATCTGTGCGTCGCGCTGCCTTGGCCCTACTGGCAGTGAGCGTGCTGACGGCGTGCAGCGCGGGTTACTCGAGCCGGCCGGTGATCGCGGTCAAGGGCGAGGAGAACCAGCCGGTCGACCAGAGCACGCTCGCGGGGCCGCAGCCCGTGCCGCCGCTCGGTGAGTACAAGAAGGACTCGCTGGGCTGGTCGTCGTGCAACGAGCAGATGAAGGACCGCCTCGGCGCCGACGCACCCCAGGGCGACCAGACCTACGAGTGCTCGCGCATGACGGTGGTGCTCGACCCGCCAGGACGTCCCGGCCGCGGCACGCTCGGCATCGCGTTGATGCGCGTCGGCACCGGCAAGAGCGCGCTGGTCGTGGTCAACGACCCCGGCGGCGAACCCGGCACGTTGAAGGCCGCGCGGCTCGCGGCGTCGTTGCCGAAGGACATCCTCAGCACGTACACGATCATCGGCATGGACCGGCGCGGCACGGGCCGTTCGGACGGCATGTCGTGCGTGCCGCCGGCAACGCGCGCGCAGCTCGTCGAGTACGACCCCGCCGAGACCGAGCAGTCGAACCTCGTCGTCGCCGCCGGTGAGGCCGCCCAGGAATGCGTGCTCGACCTCGAAGGCAGGCTGACCGCGTTCGACTCGTGGCGCGCGGCCGCCGACCTCGAACGCCTCCGCGACTACCTCGGCACCGACCGCCTCAACGCCGTCGGCCTCGGCGAGGGCTCGCGCGTCCTCACCACCTACGCCCAGCGCTACCCGGCCCGCATCGGCCGCATGGTGCTCGACGGCGCCCCGGACCCGACGCTCGACCAGGTCGGCGTCCTGGAGTCCCGTGCCGTCGCGGCCGAGGCGACGCTCGACGCGTTCGCCACCGACTGCAAGACCCGCGGCTGCGCGCTGGCGAACCCGCGCGAGGACGTCCAGGCACTCGTCACCCAGCTGCGCACCGGACGCGTGCGCGGCGAGTACGTCGACCTCACGCCCGGCTCGGCGCTGAACGCGATCCTGGCCGGCCTGGCCGAACGCCCGCGCTGGCCGCAGCTGGCCGACGCGATCGTGAAGGCGCGCGCGGGCGACGGCAGCGGCCTGTTCACCCTGCTCGACCCGGTCGTGAACGACCTCGACGAGAACCCGCCCCGCCTCGACGCGGGCCTGGTGATCGGCTGCAACGACACCTCGACCCGGATCCCGCCGGACCGCGTGAAGGCACTGGGCGCCGACTGGCAGGGCAAGTACAAGCTGTTCGGCACCCTGTTCGCCCGCCAGCTGCTGTACTGCAACCCGTTCCCGCCGCCCAAGACCGAGAAGGTCGACGCCCTGAAGAGCGCGCCGCCGATCGTCGTCCTCAGCACGGCCAACGACGTCTCCACGCCCGCGCCGGGCACCGAGCACACGGCGCAGCGGTTGCCGGGATCGGCGTTGATCGGGTGGCAGGGGAGTGGGCACGGGGCGTTGACGCTCTCCGGCTGTGCGACGACCGCGGTGCGCGACTACCTGGTCGACGCGAAGGTGCCGTCGAACGGCACCGTCTGCCCGCCGTGACCTGCCCGGAGCCGCTCTACGGCACCTGGTCCCGCTAGTCCGTCCGAACGTGCCTTTCGCTCGGAACACAACTGGGATGGCCGATTTCTGGCGCAGGACGCTAGCGGGCGCGCAGTTCGCCCTTCAGAACTGAGGCGACGTCGTAGCGGGCCGGGATCTCCAGCTGGTCGTAGCGGCACGACAGCGGCTCGCGGTCCGGGCGCCACCGGGCGAACTGGCCGTTGTGCCGCAGGCGCACGGGGTGTTCGCCCTCGGTCTGGGTGTAGTGGATCTCCACGACGCGTTCGGGGCGCAGCGCCACGTACTCCGCCTGCTTGCCGCGCCACCGGTTGATCTCGCCCGGGATCCGTTGGCCTGGCTGAGGATTCGCCCACGGGTGGTCGTCGGACTCCGTGATCAACGGGGCCAGCTCGGTGGCCAGGGAGCGGCGTTCGGCTGCCTTGAAGGAGCCGCAGACGCCGATGTGGTGCAGCAGGTCGTTCGAGTCGTAGACGCCGAGGAGCAGCGAGCCGACGGCGGTGCCGGGCTCGGTGTCCTTGTGCCAGCGCAGGCCCGCCAGGACCACGTCGGCGGTGCGGGCGTGCTTGACCTTGATCATCGAGCGCTTGCCCGGCGTGTACGGGCCGTCGGCGGGCTTGCCCATCACGCCGTCCAGGCCCGCGCCTTCGAAGAGCGTGAACCACTGGCGCGCGGTCTCGACCGAGGTCGTGGCGGGCGTGATGTTCAGGCCGGGCAGCTCCAGCAAAGCGGCCCTGCGCGCGGTGGTCGGCTGTTCCAGCAGCACTTCGGAGCCCAACGCGAGCAGGTCGAACGCGACGAACGTGGCCGGCGTCGACTCGGACAGCATCGCCACGCGTGAGGCGGCCGGGTGGATGCGCTCGGACAAGGCGTCGAAGTCGAGCTCGTCGTTCTTCGCCACCACGAGCTCGCCGTCGACGACCGCCTTCGAGGGCATCACGTCGAGCATCGAGGCGACGACCTCGGGGAAGTAGCGGTTGAGCGGTTTGCCGCTGCGGGACTGCAGGAGGACCTCGTCGCCGGAGCGGAACACCACGCAGCGGAAGCCGTCCCACTTCGGCTCGAACACCAGGTCGGCGTTATCCGGTATCCCGTCGACCGCGGTGGCGAGCATGGGCTGCAGAGGCGGCGTCAGCGGTAGGTCCACGCGCACATCCTGCCTCTTCAGCTGGAATTGCGCCGCTGATACCGCAGCAACAGCACGTCGTCCGCCCGCAGCACGGACGCCAGCTCCAGGTCCACGGGCGGGATCACGGGGCCGTGGGCGATCCGAGACGAGTCGCCGACCGTGAGCAGTGGTGACATGGTCAGGTTCACGGCGTCGACCAGGCCGGCGGCGATCATCGACCCGAACAGCCGCGGGCCGCCTTCGAGGTTGATCTTGTGCAGGCCCCGCGAGGCCAGTTCGGCCACCGCCAGCGCAAGATCGACCTCGGTCTCCCCGGCCACGATCACGTCGGCGGGCAGGTCAGGCAGCTGCGCGGACGCGCAGGTGATCACGATCGGGCGGACGGCGGGGTCGCTGAACAACGGCAGATCCGCGGTCAGCGTGCCGCGGGCGGTCACCACGGCGATCGGCAGCTTCGCCGAAGCGCGGTAACCCTCGATCAGCACGGTGCCGGCGCCGACCATCACGACGTCGGCCAGCGTGCGGCCGAGCGTGAAGATCTGCTTGTCGGCCGGTGAACCGAGGCCCGCGGAGCGTCCGTCGACCGACACCGCACCGTCCACGCTGGACACGAAGTTCGCGATCACCCACGTCCGGTCCGCCGGATAGCCGTACAGGGACTCGAGGGCTGTGTCGGTCATCTCAACGCCCGGTGAGGGCCACAACATCTGCACGTTCCCATCCCATCACGCCGATAAGGTGCGGGCATGCGCTTGTCCGACCGGGATCCCCAGATCGGGGCCGACGAACTGATCGAGAACCTGGTGCCGCCGCCGAGGTTCGGCAAGGTCAGCTTCGACAGCTACGTCCCCAACCCGGACGAGCCCAGCCAGGCCGCCGCGGTCGAGGCCGGGCGCCTGTTCGCCGCCCGCGTGAGCCTGACGAAGCGCAAGAAGTGGTCGCTGTTCGGCAAGCCCGAGGAAGAAGGCAAGCTGGGGCTGTACCTCGACGGCGGCTTCGGCGTCGGCAAGACCCACCTGCTCGCAAGCCTCTGGCACGCCGTCCCGGGCCCCAAGGCGTACGGGACGTTCGTCGAGCTGACCAACCTCGTCGGCGTGCTGACCTTCCCGGAGGCGGTCAAGCGACTCAGCGCGCACAAGCTCCTCGCGATCGACGAGTTCGAGCTCGACGACCCCGGCGACACCATGCTCGTCACGCGCCTGATCAAGGAGCTGACCGCGCACGGCGTGTTCATCGCCGCCACCTCGAACACGCTGCCCGACAAGCTCGGCGAGGGCCGGTTCGCCGCCGCGGACTTCCTGCGCGAGATCCAGTCGATGTCGTCGAAGTTCGACGTCGTGCGCGTCGACGGCCCCGACTACCGCCACCGCGGCCTGCCGGACGCCCCCGCGCCGATGCAAGACGATGAACTGGTTGTCAGAGCCTCCAACACCGAGGGCTCGACCATCGACGACTTCGACGACCTGTGCAAGGCGCTCGCCCGCATCCACCCCTCCAAGTACGGCAGGCTGCTGGACGGCGTCACGGCCGTGCACCTCAAGGACGTCAAGCCGGCGCCCGACCAGAACGTCGGGCTGCGCCTCGTGGCGTTCGGCGACCGGCTCTACGACCGCGACATCCCCGTCGCGGTGTCGGGACAGCCGCTGTCGGAGCTGTTCACCGACGAGATGCTGCGCGGCGGCTATCGCAAGAAGTACCTCCGCGCGGTCTCCCGCCTGGTCGCGCTGAGCCGCTGATCTTGCTCTCCGCCGGAAATGCGGCGGGTATGACCAAGTCCGAGTTTGACTAAGGCGGCGTTCGAGTATCCACTGGGTGACGAGCGGGAACTTTGACGTCCCGACGCCTTCCGGAGGCACCGATGCTGAGTGAAGCTGAACGCCGCTCGCTCGAGGAGATCGAGCAGCGGTTGCTGGCCGAAGAACCGAGACTCGCTCGCACCATGAACCGCAAGGTGCGACCGTGGCTGTTCTACTCCCTGCTGCTCGTCTTCGGTGGCCTCACGGTGCTGCTGACGGTGATCGGCGCGTTCGGTCCCGCGTTCCAGTGTCTGCTGGTCACGGCCGTCGCACTGGTGCTGCGCAAGTACCCGCTGCGCCTCCGGTAGCGGAAACTCGCTGGCGTCCGGAACCGGGCAAGCCCGACCATCTGCGGCGTGGGTTATCTGGAAGCGAACGGGCTCGCGTACGCCTTGCCTGATGGCAGGGAGCTGTTCCGCGACGTCTCGTTCAAGGTGAGCGGCGGCACGGTCGTCGCGCTGGTCGGTGCCAACGGCGTGGGCAAGACGACGCTGCAGCGCATCCTCTCCGGCGAGCTCACGCCCAGGCAGGGCAGCGTGCACGTGCAGGGCGGCCTCGCGGTGATGCCGCAGTTCATCGGCTCGGTGCGGGACGAGTCGCTCGTCCGCGACCTGCTGCTCTCCGTCGCACCTCAAGCGCTCCAGAACGCCGCTCATGAGCTTGACGAGGCCGAGCTCGCGTTGATGGACACCGACGACGAAGCCGCCCAGATGCGCTATGCCAACGCGTTGACCACCTACGGCGAGGCGGGCGGTTACGACATCGAGGTCCTCTGGGACACCGTCACCGTTGCTGCGCTGGGTCTGCCCTATGACCGCGCACGGTTCCGCGAGGTCCGCACGCTGTCAGGCGGCGAACAGAAACGCTTGGTTCTGGAAACGTTGTTGCGCGGCCACGAGCAGGTGCTGCTGCTCGACGAGCCCGACAACTACCTGGACGTCCCCGGCAAGCGCTGGCTGGAAGATCGTCTCCGGGCCACCGACAAGGCCGTGTTCGTGGTTTCGCACGACCGCGAACTGCTCGCCAACGCCGCCACGCACGTCGTCACGGTCGAAGCGCACTCGGCGTGGACCCATCCTGGCTCGTTCGGCACGTGGCACGCCGCGCGGCACAAGCGCATCGAGAAGCTGCGCGAAGACCACCGCCGTTGGAACGAAGAGCACGAGCGGCTGAAAGAGCTCGTGCGGACGTTGCAGCAGCAGGCGAAGTACTACGAGTCGATGGCGCCCAAGTACCGCGTCATGTGTGGGCGCCTCGAACGGTTCGAGGAGGCGGGGCCGCCGCCGGAGATCCCTCAGGACGAGACGGTCAACCCTCGGCTCAAGGGCGGCCGCACGGGCGTTCGTGCGATCACGTGCGAAGAGCTGGAGCTGACCGGGCTGATGAAGCCGTTCTCGCAGGAGATCTTCTTCGGCGACCGGGTGGCCGTGCTCGGCTCGAACGGCTCGGGCAAGAGCCACTTCCTGCGCCTGCTGGGCGGAGATCAAGTCCGCACGTCGGGTGCGTGGAAGCTCGGCGCGCGCGTGGTGCCCGGACTGTTCGCACAGACGCACGAGCACCCCGAGTGGCTCGGCCGCTCTCTCGTGGACATCCTCTGGCACGGCGAGGGGCAACGGTCAGGCAAGGACCGTGGCGCCGCGATGTCGGTGTTGAGCCGCTACGGGCTCGACAAGGCCGGTGACCAGCGGTTCGAGAACCTCTCGGGAGGGCAGCAGGCCCGGTTCCAGATCCTGTTGCTGGAGCTGTCCGGGGCGACGCTGCTGTTGCTCGACGAGCCGACGGACAACCTCGACCTGGCGTCGGCGGAGGCGTTGCAGAACGCGTTGAACGACTTCGAAGGCACGGTCGTCGCGGTCACGCACGACAGGTGGTTCGCGAAGTCGTTCGACCGGTTCCTGCACTTCCGCGCGGACGGCAGAGTGTCCGAAGTGGACGAACCGGTCTGGACGTAGTTTTCACCCGAACGAGCGCAGGCTTGGAGGATTCCCAGCAATAGCGTCGAAGGTTATGACTGCGTTCACCTCCACCGCGTACAGCCGGGACCTGTCGCCCAGGTGCCGGACAACCTCCGCACGCTCGCCATGACCGAGACGACCGCTTCGAAGATCACAACCTACGACAAGCTGACGCCTCCTGGTCTGCTCCAGACCAGGAGCTATGCCCACGAAGTGCTGGCCGCGAGCGATCGAGGAGCCCGAGAACACGCTGTACAAGTTCGAGAAGGCGCTGCCAGTGGTCTACACCGAGAACGACCTGGCCCGTGTCTTCGCCCAGGACGGCGCCGCGGTCAAGAGGGCCGAGAAGCTCTTTGCGCGGTTGGACTGCGCCGCCTTGACCTTCTTGATCGACGCCTGGCAGGCACTCGTCGAGCAGGTCAAAGCTCCCAGCTGACGAAGGCGCCGTCGTCGATCGACCCGCCCGCCTTCTTGTAGGTGGCCTGGGCCGCCGCGTCGTCCGCGGCGGTGCCGGTCCACATCGCGTAGCAACCCCGTTCCGCGGCAAGGGCTTTCAACGCCTCCACCAGCGCGGTGCCGATGCCTCGGCGCAGGAACGCGTCGTCCACGCCCAGCTCGTAGAGGAACATCTCGGTGCCCTTGTCCGGGTGGGTGGTCTCCACTCCGGACACGAACCCGGCCGGCTGGTCGCCGAGGTAGGCGATCAGCAGGTGGCTGTGATCCTGCGCCAGGAACCGCGACGTCGCGTCCGGCAGCGGCGGCGCGTCGAACAGGTGCGCGGCGGCGAACACGTCGTCGGGGGTGGCGGCGCGGCGGATCTTCATACCGCCAGGCTAGGTGAACTTTCCGGCGGAAGCCCGAAGGCGCGTCAGCGGTCCTCGACGACGGCCGGCAGCTTGCCGTTCTTGACGAGGTCGACGAGAGCGGCGTGGTCGGCCTCGGTCTGGTCGGCGTAGTCGAACGCGTACTTGGCGAAGGCCTCGTCGAGGTCCTCGCCGCCGCCGTTCTGGAAGTACCCGGCGAGCAGCCGCGGGTCGAGGGAGCGCGTGTGCGCGCGAGCCAGCAGAGCGCCCGCGAAACGGCCGTAGTCGTCGAGGTCGTCGCGCTTCAACGTGGTCGCGTCGATCTCGCCCTTGCGGTTGCGGAACTGCCGCACGATGAACGGGCGGCCCTCGATCGTGGTCCAGCCCAGCAGGATGTCCGTCTCGGCCTGCACGAGCCGCGCGCCGTGCACGATCCGCTTGCCCTCGTGCTTGGCGGGTTCGACGTCCAGGAACGGCTCCAGCGCTGATGCACGAGCCTCCTTGGCCTGCAACACCAAGGCCTCGGTTCCGTTGCCGTGCAAGAGGATGAGGTAGTTGCGCAGGCCGACGCTGCCGGTGCCGACGACGCGGAACGCCACGTCCGACACGCCGTAGCGCATGATCAGGTTGCGGCGCGACTCGCGCAGAGTGTCCACGTAGGACGGAAGCGCGCCGATCACGGCACGCTCAGTCTCGGCAGACACATCGGTGAAGGTCGGCGGGTTCGTGATGAAGCGCCACTTCTCGCCGTCGTGGGCGGTCCACTTCGCGGCGAACCGGGCGCTGGTGTTCTTGCGGGACTTCTCGGCGGCCTTGGAGAAGTCGTTGATCAGGTCGTCGGCCTTCACCTTCGACAGCACCGACTCGTCGCCCAGCGCGGTCCACGAGTCCATGAACGGCTGCTCCGCGAGGTGCTTTATCGCACCTCGGTACGCGCGCACGGCGTCCTCGGCGGCGTCGCGGCAACCCTTGTCCGACACGCCACCGGTGCGCCCGGCCAGCACCAGAGACGCGACGAGGCGCTTGAGGTCCCACTCCCACGGGCCGGGCTGCGTCTCGTCGAAGTCGTTGATGTCCATGACGATCTGGCCCTCGGGCGTGCCGTAGAGGCCGAAGTTCGCTGCGTGTGCATCACCGCACAACTGAGCGTGAAGACCGGTCGCGCAGCCAGTGGCGAGATCGCCTGCCTGCAGTCCGGCGGCACCGCGGAAGAACGCGAACGGGTTGGCGAGCATCCGGCCGATCCGCAACGGGATCAGGTGCTCCAGGCGTCCTTCGTTGCTGGCGTTCATGAACTCCAGCACAGAAGGCCTCGACGCAGCCAACGACACCGCCCGATGCGCCTTGAAGTCCACAGAGGACCTCAGCGCACGCCCGGCCGCGTACACCTCTTCCGGCTCAGTCCACGTGCCCAACGCCGCAGCAGCCTCAGCCCGAACCCGTTCACCCATACGAGTAATCATGCCCCAGCGAAAACCATGAACGGCTCTTTCCTGGACCTCAGGTCCAGGAAAGAGCCGTTCATGGAGCACCAAATCAGCCCAAAGCGGGGCGAACCACCTCGGCGATGGCGGCTACGCCCATGTCGATCTCGTCACGGGTGATGACCAGAGGCGGGGCTACGCGGAGGGTGGTGGCCTGGGTCTCCTTGCACAGGACGCCGCGGGCCGCGAGTGCCTCGGAGGCCGCGCGACCGACCGGGCCGCCGGGGGAGATCTCGACACCGGCCCACAGGCCACGCCCGCGCACCTCGGCGATGCCGGAACCCACCAGCGCACCCAGCGAGGAGTGCAGGTAGGCGCCCAGCTCACGCGAGCGCTCCTGGTACTCGCCGGTTTCGAGCAGTCGGACGACGGCGCGGCCGACGGCGCAGGCCAGCGGGTTGCCGCCGAACGTGGAGCCGTGCTCGCCGGGCTTCAGCACGCCCAGCACCGCGCGAGAACCGACCACCGCGGACACCGGCAGGATGCCGCCGCCCAAAGCCTTGCCGAGCGTGTACAAATCCGCCCGCACACCCTCGTGATCGAGAGCGAACAGGTCGCCGGTGCGGCCGAGACCGGACTGGATCTCGTCGGCGATCATCAGCACGTTGTGCTCGTCGCACAGGCGGCGGATGCCCGGCAGGTACCCGGCGGGCGGCACGACGACGCCGGCCTCACCCTGGATCGGCTCGATCAGAACCGCGGCGGTGCGGGGCGTGATCGCGGACTCGATCTCGTCGAGGTTGCCGTACTTGACGACCTTGAAGCCCGGTGTGAAGGGGCCGAAGTCGTTGCGCGCTGTCTCGTCGGTCGAGAACGACACGATGGTCGTGGTGCGGCCGTGGAAGTTGGAGCCGGCCACGATGATCTCGGCGGTGCCCTCGGGCACCCGCTTGACCTGGTAGGCCCACTTGCGCGCGACCTTGATCGCGGACTCCACGGCCTCGGCGCCGGAGTTCATCGCGAGCACCATCTCGGTGCCGGTCAGCTCGGCGAGCTCACGGCAGAACAGGCCGAACTGGTCGTGGTGGAACGCGCGGCTGGTCAGCGTCACGCGGCCGAGCTGCTCGATCGTGGCGGCCACCAGGGCGGGGTGGCGGTGACCGAAGTTCAGCGACGAGTAGCCGGACAGGAAGTCCAGGTAGCGGCGGCCTTCGACGTCGGTGACCCACGCTCCCTCGCCATGCGACAGGACCACCGGCAGCGGGTGGTAGTTGTGCGTGCTCCATTCCTCGTCGAGGGTGATGTAGTCAGCGCTGGTGGTGGTGTTGTGCTCAGCGATGGCGGTCATCCTCCAAGGCTAGGGGCCGGAACAAGCGATTTCATCCGCGAAGTGTTGCGGAGAACCGTCAAACGTTGCATAGATTCACCGAACAGTGGGTGATCTTTGCGCGACGGGCGGAAACAACGGTTCATCGCTACGCTCGGTCGATGGCGAAGAAGTCGGTTCGTGAAGCTCTGCGACTCGATGAGGTGGATCTCTCCACCCTCGACCCGGCCGGGCGTCCGATCGGTCCCAAGAACAAGAAGGAAGCGGCCGAGGACCTCGCCGCCACCGGGGCCGAGCTGGACGACCTGCAGGAAGCTCTGTACGCGGAGAACTCTCGCGCGGTGCTGCTCGTGCTGCAAGGGATGGACACCTCGGGCAAGGGCGGTGTGATCAGCCACGTCGTCGGCCTGGTGAACCCGCAGGGCGTGCGCATCGCGTCGTTCAAGAAACCGACTCCCGCCGAACGCCGCCAGCACTTCCTCACCCGGATCAGGAAGGTGCTGCCCGAGAAGGGGCGCATCGGGGCGTTCGACCGCTCCCACTACGAGGACGTGCTCGTGCCCAAGGTCGAGCGTCTGCTCACGGCCGCGGAGATCAAAAGCCGCTACCGGGAGATCAACGCGTTCGAGCAGGGGCTCGCGGACGGTGGCACCACGGTGGTCAAGTGCTTCCTGCACATCTCGCCGGAGGTCCAGAAGGAACGGCTGCTTGCCCGTTTGGACGACCCGCGCAAGCACTGGAAGTACAACCCCGCGGACATCGACGTGCGCTCGAAGTGGTCCAAGTACCAGGACGCGTACACGCAGGCGTTGAAGAACTGCCACGAGACGCCCTGGTACGCGATTCCCAGTGACCGCAAGTGGTATCGCAACTGGGCGGTGTCCCAGTTGCTCCTGGAGACCATGCGCGAGATGGACCCGAAGTTCCCGCCGCCCGCCTACGACATCGAGGCCGAGAAGGCCCGGCTGGTGAACAACGACCCGTTGCGCTAGATGCAATCTTCGTTGCACCTCTTGCCTAGCCGTGATGGTCTAGGCCACTGTGGGCTGCGCCGCCGACGAGAGTATCCGGAGGTGCGGACGTGGGTGTGGACCGGCGACGTTTTCTCGGAGCCATGGGTGTGGGAGTTGGGCTGCTGATGACCGGAGGAACCGCTGAGGCGGCCGCTGCCCGGAGAGTGTTCTTCGGCGCCTACACGACGTGGAGCGGTGGCGCCAAGGGCATCGGCATCGGCACCTACGACACGGCGACCGGCCAGCTGAAGACCACCGGCGTGATCAGCGGTGTGGTCAACCCGTCGTTCGTGATCGAGTCGCGGGACGGCCGCTTTCTCTACGCGGTCAACGAGAACACCAAGGGCGAGGTCACCGCGATCGACGCGCGGTCGCTCAAGGTGCTCAACAAGCAGGCGACCGGCGGCGCGGACCCGTGCCACCTGACGCTCGACCCGTCCGGGAAGTTCGTGATCACCGCGGACTACTCGTCGGGTTCGCTCAGCGTGTTCCCGGTGAAGGGCGACGGCAGCCTCGGTGCGCGCACGCAGAAGGTGCAGCACAAGGGGTCCGGGCCGGACCCGGAACGCCAGGAGGGCCCGCACGCGCATCACATCGTGTTCGACCCGGCCGGCAAGTACGCGGCGGCGGTCGACCTGGGCGCGGACTCGGTGTTCGTCTACTCGTTCGTCAACGGCCAGCTCAAGCTCGTGTCGACGGCGAAGTTCAAGCCGGGCGCCGGACCGCGGCACATCGCGTTCCACCCCAACGGCAAGACGGCCTACGTGGCGAACGAGCTGGACTCGACGATCGTGGTCTGTTCGTACGCCGACGGGAAGCTCACGCCAGGCCAGTCGCTGAAGACCGCGCCTGCTTCGGGTGTGCGGAACTACCCGGCCGAGGTGCTGGTGTCGGGCGACGGCAAGCACGTGTACCTGTCGAACCGCGGGCACGACAGCGTGGCGCACTTCTCGGTCAACGGGGCGGAGCTGGCGCTGGTCGGGCACACGCCGGTCGGCGGCAAGTACCCGCGGCACATCACCCTCGACCCGTCGGGCGGGTTCCTGTTCGCGGCCAACCAGAACTCGAACAACGTGACGTCGTTCGCGGTGGACCGGGCGAGCGGCAAGCTGACCCCGTCCGGCACGGCGCTGCAGACCCCGATCCCGGTCTGCGTGCTGCCCACACGTCTGGGTTAACGCTCTTCTGGTCGATCATCCACAGTGGTACTCCGGGCCTTATGGGTCTCATGGCTGGAGTACTGGCAGTAGCTCTGATGGCGCCCGCGCCGTTCGCACCGGAGTACGTCGCACTCGGCGACTCCTACGCGTCCGGTGCGGGCGCTGGTTCTTATGTGGACGGTTCGTGCCGCCGGAGTTCGAACGCTTATCCGGCGTTGCAGGGCAAGGACTTCCCGTCGTTCAAGTTCGTGGCGTGCAGTGGAGCGACCACGAAGTCGTTGAAGTCGCAGTTCAAGGCTCTGTCTCCGGGCACGTCGTTCGTGACGATCACCATCGGCGGCAACGACCTCGGGTTCGTCGACGTGATGACCACCTGCACGCTCAACGGCAACAGCTCGTGCGAGAAACGGGTCGAGAAGGCCCGAGCTTTCGCCCGTGACCAGTTGCCCGCGCGGCTCGACACCACCTATGCCGCGATCAAGGAAGCCGCACCGAGCGCGCAACTGGTCGTGCTCGGCTATCCGCGGCTGTTCACGCCGAACGACGGCTGCCGCACCCTGTCCGCGCGGAAGCGGCAGGCGCTCAACGACGCCGCCGACGAGCTGTCCGACGTGACCGCAGCGGCCGCGCAACGAGCTGGTGCGCGCTATGTCGACGTCAGGGAAGCGTTTGCGGACCACGGCGTCTGCGCGGACGAGCCCTGGATCAACGCGCTGGTCAATCCGACCGACGACTCCTACCACCCGGACAAGGCAGGTCAAGCCGCGTACTTCGAGGCGTTGACAGGCTGACTGCGTAAGTCGTAGCTTACCGTTCGTGGAGACTTACCAAACGGCGTTCGCGGCGCTCGGCGACCCGACCCGCCGCGAGATCTTCACGCTGCTCGTGGCGAGACCGCGGGCGGTGGGGGAGATCGCCGCCGAGCTGCCCGTGTCGCGGCCGGCCGTGTCCCAGCACCTCAAGGTGCTCAAGGAGGCACGGCTGGTCCGCGTCGAAGCCGAGGGAACTCGTCGGCGGTATTCAGTCGACCACGTCGGGGTGGCCGCGATGCGCGACTACCTCGACGACGTCTGGGGTCAGGCACTCGCGAACTTCGCTGCGGTGGTGGAGGAGACATGACAGAGGTCCGGAGATCGGTGCTCGTGAACGCGGGCGCCGACCACGCGTTCAAGGTGTTCACGGAGAAGTTCGTGACCTGGTGGCCGGCCGCGCACCACATCGGCCAGGCGGAGCTGAAGGACGTCGTCGTCGAGCCGAAACAGGGCGGCCGCTGGTACGAGGTCGGCACGGACGGCGCCGAGTGCGAGTGGGGTGAGGTGTTGGCGTGGGAACCGCCGGCGCGGTTGCTGCTGGCCTGGCACCTCGACGGTGACTGGGATTACGACCCGGACCCCGCGCGGGCGTCCGAAGTGGAGATCACCTTCACCGCTGAAGGCGACGGCACGCGCGTTGAGCTGGTGCATCGCAACTTCGAGCGGCACTTCACCAAGCCGGAACGGGTCGAGTCCGGCGTCAGCGGTGAGGGCGGCTGGGGCGGAATTCTGCTCGGCTTCGCCAACGCCTTCGTGTGATCATGCCTGCGTGAATTCGTTGAGGGAGGTCACGGCCACCCGGTATGTGACGCCGTTCCGCGAGGGCGGGTCGATGCCGGGGCTGGTCGAGGCCGACGACCTGGGTATGTACGTGGTGAAGTTCCGCGGCGCCGGGCAGGGCGTGAAGGTGCTGGTCGCCGAGATCATCGTCGGCGAGCTGGCGCGGCGGCTGGGCTTCCGCATACCCGAGATCGTGCTGGTGCACCTCGACCCGGAGCTGGCGCGCGCGGAACCGGACCAGGAGGTCCAGGAGCTGCTGCGGGCCAGTGGCGGCCTCAACCTCGGCCTCGACTACCTGCCGGGCTCGTTCGACTTCAACCCGGTCGTGCGGGATCCGGGCGAGGAGCTCGCGACGAAGCTGCTCTGGTTCGATGCTCTCGTGCTCAACGTCGACCGCAGCTGGCGCAACCCGAACATGCTGCTGTGGCACCGCGAACCGTGGCTGATCGACCACGGCGCCGCGCTGTACTTCCACTACTCCTGGAGCGAGGACCGTCCCGCCACCAAGGCGTACAAGTGGGACGCGTCCGACCACGCGATGCTGCCGAACGCGGGC
The DNA here is from genome assembly GCF_040611995.1 of Lentzea sp. NPDC006480. Taxonomy (NCBI): domain Bacteria; kingdom Bacillati; phylum Actinomycetota; class Actinomycetes; order Pseudonocardiales; family Pseudonocardiaceae; genus Lentzea; species Lentzea sp. NPDC006480. Next base: position 68,194 of record NZ_JBEXPJ010000009.1, on the reverse strand, counting down.
TCCGTGTCCGATGTGGACGCCGAGATGGCCGCGAAGATCACGCCCGAGCTGCTCGACGAGGTGCTCGCACTGATTCCGGACGAGTGGCTCGAAGGCGATCCGGCGGAACTTCGCCAGCGGTACAAGGACTTCTTCACCTACCGCCTCGCGCACCGCGGCTGGGCCGACGAGCTGGAGGCCGCCCGTGCCGCACGTGTTTGAGTACGCGCTGCTGCGGGCGGTGCCGCGGCAGGAGCGTGGCGAGTTCATGAACGTCGGCGTGATCGTCTACTGCCGCGAACTGGACTTCCTGTGCGCGAAGACCTATGTGGACGGTGACCGGCTGCGGGCGCTCGACCCGCGGCTGGACGTCGAAACGCTGGAGAACAGTCTCAAGCACCTCACGAACTCCTGCGACGGCACACCCGACGCCGGCCCGGTGAGCAGGACAACGGTTGGGCAACGCTTCCGCTGGCTCACCGCTCCGCGCAGCACCATCGTGCAGACCTCACCAGCGCACACCGGATTCACCGAAGACCCGTCGGCCGAGGTCACGCGGCTTTTCGAAGCGCTGGTGCTGCCACCCCGGTAGGTTCGTCGCAACCTGAACGGGCGCACCGCGTCCTGTAGTTGCAAAGCGAATCTAAAGCGATCGGGGTTGGCGACACATGAGCGCTGGGTATCACCACGGCTACCAGCAGCCGCGGCGTCCCATGCCGCCGCAGCGGCCGATGAAGAAGAAGAGGCGTCCCGGACGCGTCATTCTGGTGCTGTTGCTCGTCCTGGTGGTGGGTGTGGTCGGATTCGGTTTCTACGTCGACTCGACGTTGAAGCGGATCGACGCGCTGCCCGACTACGAGGGTCGTCCCGCGGAGACGCCGGGCACCACGTGGCTGCTCGTCGGTTCCGACGCACGCGACGGGCTGACGCAGGAGGAGAAGGACAAGCTCGCCACCGGTGACGCGGCAGGCAGCCGCACCGACTCCATCATGATGCTGCACCTGCCGGACAACAGCGCCGCCAAGCCGGTACTGCTCTCGCTCCCGCGCGACTCCTACGTGGCGATCGAGGGCAACGGCCGCAACAAGATCAACGCTTCCTTCGCGATCGGCGGGCCGCAGCTGCTCGTGAAGACCGTCGAGGGTGCCACCGGCGTGCGGATCGACCACTACATGGAGATCGGCTTCGGCGGGTTCTCGAACATCGTCGACGCGGTGGGTGGCGTCGACATCTGCCTCGACGAGCCGATCAAGGACCCGATGGCCGGCATCGACCTGCCCGCGGGCTGCCAGGAGCTCGACGGTCCGAAGGCGCTCGGGTTCGTGCGGACCCGCTACACGTTCGCGACCTCCGACCTGCAGCGCGTGCAGAACCAGCGGAAGTTCCTGTCCGCGTTGTTCGAGAAGGTCAAGAGCCCGGCCACGCTCGTGAACCCGTTCCGCATGGTGCCGCTGATGAACGCGGCGTCCGGCTCGGTGTCGGTCAACGAGGACGACCACGTGTGGAACCTGGCCGGTGTCGCGCTGAACATCAGTGACGCGACCTCCGGCACCGTGCCGATCAGCGGCACCCCGAACATCGGTGGCCAGTCGGTCGTGCAGTGGAACAAGGAGAAGGCTTCGCAGCTCTTCGACCTGATCAGCAAGGACCAGCCGGTGCCCGCCGAGCTGATCGCACCACCGAAGTAACTAGGACTTGACGGGCTCGGAAGTGGGCTCCGAGCTGGTCAACCCGGCCTCCTGTGCGATCTCTTCGAGCTCGCGCAGGAGGTCGTCGTAAATCGGCGTCGCTGACATGGTGGTGCCCCCTCTTGCTGATCTTCCCCCGTTCAGGTGACGGGAGCTTACGCCCCTGTACCCGTTCTTCATGCCACATATGCAGTTGAGACGCTAAATGTTGGCTAAAGCCACGTTGTGACCAGGCACTATGTGGGCCCGCCACATGTTGATCACGCCCTGTGACGCCTACCGTTTCCGGTCATGTCGAGTGTCACGGGTCACACCGCGCTGGTCACCGGAGCCGCGAGCGGCATCGGCCTGGCCTGCGCCCACGCCCTGTCCGCCGCGGGCGCCAAGGTTCATCTGGTCGACCTCGACCCGAACGTGCGGGACATCGCGTCCGAGATCGGCGGGGTCGGGCACGTTCTCGACCTGACCTCGCCGGTGGACGCGTTGCCCGCCGAGGTCGACGTGCTGGTCAACAACGCAGGTGTCCAGCACGTCGCACCGATTCACGAGTTCCCGGTCACGCGGTTCTCCTCGATGCTCGAACTGATGCTCGGAGCCGCGTTCCGGTTGACCCGGCACGTGTTGCCGCACATGTACTCGCGCGGCTGGGGCCGGTTGGTGCACATCTCCAGCGTGCACGGGCTGCGCGCCTCCGCCTTCAAATCCGCTTACGTCGCCGCGAAGCACGGTCTTGAGGGGTTCTCCAAGGTCGCTGCTCTCGAAGGCGCTCCGCACGGTGTCACGTCGAACTGCGTGGCGCCGGGGTATGTGCGGACTCCGCTGGTGGAGAAGCAGATCGCGGACCAGGCTCGTGTGCACGGCATTCCCGAGGACGAGGTCTCGTCCCAGATCTTCTTGCAGCGCAGTGCGGTGAAGCGGCTGATCGAACCTTCCGAGGTCGCGGACGCCGTGCTGTGGTTGTGCGAGAACAGCTTTGTCACAGGCACGTCGTTGGCCGTCGACGGCGGCTGGACCGCTCAATGAGGAGTTGTCGATGATCAAAAAGGTAGTAGGCGCTTCGCTCATCGGAACAACTGTCGAGTGGTACGACTTCTTTCTGTACGGGTCTGCCGCCGCGCTGGTGTTCAACAAGCTGTTCTTCCCGACCGCGGATCCGTTGAACGGCACGTTGTTGGCTTTCACGACGTACGCGATCGGCTTCCTCGCGCGGCCGTTGGGCGGGCTGGTGTTCGGGCACTTCGGCGACCGGTTGGGGCGCAAGAAGTTGCTCGTGTTGTCGCTGCTGCTGATGGGCGGCGCGACGATGCTCATGGGCGTGCTGCCGACGTACGCGTCGGTGGGTGTGCTGGCACCGGTGCTGCTGACGCTTCTGCGGCTGGTGCAGGGCTTTGCGTTGGGCGGCGAGTGGGGCGGGGCCGTGCTGATCGTGTCGGAGCACGGTGATCCGGCTCGGCGCGGGTTCTGGGCGTCGTGGCCGCAAGCCGGTGTGCCGTGCGGGAACCTGTTGGCGACGGCCGTGCTCGCGGTGCTGGCGGCGGTGCAGTCGGACGCGGACTTCCTCGCGTGGGGCTGGCGGATTCCGTTCCTGCTGTCGGGTGTGCTCGTGGTGATCGGGCTGTGGATTCGGCTGACGGTCTCGGAGTCGCCGGTCTTCCTCGCCGCCCAAGAAAAACTGGCACAGCAGAAGGCGTCGAAGCCGGAGAAGGCACCGGCGCTGGAGCTGCTGAAGCACAACTGGCGCGAGGTGCTCATCGCGATGGGCGCGCGGTTCGCGGAGAACGTGTCGTACTACGTGATCACGGCGTTCATCCTGGTGTACGTGGTGACCGGGCTCGGGTTGTCGAAGTCGGTGGGCCTCAACGCGGTGCTGATCGCGTCGGCCGTGCACCTGGTGACGATTCCGGTGTGGGGTCACCTGTCGGACAAGTTCGGGCGGCGGTCGATCTACCTGATCGGCGCGGTCGGCATGGGAGCGTGGATCTTCGCGTTCTTCGCGTTGCTCGACACCAAGGACCCGGTGCTGATCACGGTGGCGACGACGGTCGGCCTGGTGCTGCACGGCGCCATGTACGGGCCGCAGGCGGCGTTCTTCTCGGAGCTGTTCGGGACGCGGGTGCGGTACTCCGGTGCGTCGGTCGGCTACCAGCTGGCGTCGATCGCGGCCGGTGCTTTGGCGCCGCTCATCGCGACGGCGTTGCTGAAGGAGTACAAGTCGTCGTTCCCGATCGCGCTGTACGTGGTGATCACGTGCGTGATCACGGTGGCGGCGATCGCCCTGGCGCGGGAGACCCGTGGTGCGGATCTGGAGGAACGTGACAGGGTTGGGGTGTGACACGACGGCGTGAGGCCGAACTGGCGGCGTTGTTCGAGACCGCGTCCGAGCTCGCGGGCATGCGCGACCCGGACGCGGTTCTCCGCTCGATCGTGAGGCGGGCCAGGACGCTGCTCGGCACCGACGTGTCCTACCTGTCGATGAACGACCCGGCCGGCACCTACATGAGGGTGACGGACGGGTCGTTCTCGCCGCTCTTCCAGAAGGTGCGGCTGGGGCTCGGCGAAGGCCTGGGCGGACTGGTGGCGCAGACCGCCCGGCCGTACGCGACTTCCGACTACTTCCGAGACGCGCGGTTCAACCACACCAACCCGATCGACTCGGCCGTGCACGACGAGGGTCTGGTGGCGATCCTGGGCGTGCCGCTGAAGCTCGACTCGAAGGTCATCGGTGTGTTGTACGCGGCTGATCGGACCTCGCGCGAGTTCCCGGCGGAGGAAGTGGCTTTGTTGCAGTCGCTGGCTGATCACGCGGCCATCGCGATCGACACGGCGTCGTTGTTCGCCACGATCCAGTCGCACAACGAGGCCATGAAACGTGCTGAGGAAGCACACGATCGGCTGACGGACCTGGTTCTGCGTGGTGGGTCGTCGGCCGAGGTGGCGGCGGCCGTGGGGGAGTTGCTCGGCGGGCCTGTTGAGGTGCTGGATTCCGTGCCCACGCTGGCCGTGCGGGCCAACGGACGGGCTGTGCTGCTCGACGGCGTGTGGGTGTGCGCGGTGCTGGCCGGGTCGGAGCTGCTGGGCGGGATCGCGTTGTCGGGGCGACCCGATCTGTCGGATGCGGACCGGCGGGTGTTCGAACGGTCGGCTGCCGTGACGGCGTTGTTGTTGCTGTTGCGGAGAACCGTTGCCGAGGCGGAGAACAAGGTCCGCGGCGAGCTGATCACCGACATCCTGGACGGGCGGGATCCGGCCGGGCTGCTGGCCCGTGCTCGGCGGGTCGGGGTTGAGCTGACCGAGCCGCACGTGGTGCTGGTGGCGGACGGGAATCTCTCCGGCGCGACGCACTACGCGTCGGTCTGCAGAGGACTGGCCGGTGCTCGTGGCCGTGAGGTCGTGCTGGCGTTGCCTTCTACTTCCACCGATGTCGCTCGTGAGGTCGCGAAGGCGCTGGACGCGACGGTCGGGGCGTGCGGGCCGGTCACCGGGCCGGTGGCGATCGCGGCGGCCTATGAGGAGGCCCGCCGGTGTCTGAAGGCGTTGCGGCAGCTGGGGCGGGACAAGGATGCCGCGACGTTGGACGACCTGGGGTTCGTCGGCGTGCTGCTGGGCGACCGGGCAGATGTCTCGGGATACGTGCGGTCGGTGCTCGGGCCGGTGCTCGACTACGACGCCGAGCGCGGCACCGAGTTGGTGCACACGCTGGAGGTCTACTTCCGGTGCGGCGCGAACCTGAGTCGTGCCAAGGCCGAGCTGCACCTCCACGTCAACACGGTCACGCAACGGCTCGACCGGGTCTCGTCGTTGCTCGGCGACTGGCAGTCGCCGGACCGCGTGCTGGAGGTGCAGCTCGCCTTGCGGCTACTTCGCCTGCAGGGTTAGCGCGTCGCCCGCCGGCGCGTCCGAGTTGCCGAACGGTTTGGCGATGGCCATGTAGACCAGTCCGATGCCGACCACGAGCGCGCCGCTGAGGATCACGACGTAGTTGTCGTACCAGGGCGCGTCCGGGGTGCGCGGCCAGACCATGTTGACCATCGCCGCGACGCCGTACGCGAGCGCCAGCACGTTGATGATCAGGCCCCAGCGGCCGAGCGTGAACTCGCCCGACGGCGTCCAGCCCTTGAGCCGGGCCCGGAGTGCCGCGAACACGACCATCTGGAAGCCCAGGTAGATGCCGAGCGTCGCGAACGACACGATCTTGTCCAGCGCGTTCGTGGACAGCATCGACGCGAACACGATGACCGCCGGGATGATGCCGGCCAGCGCGAGCGCGTACGGCGGGATGTGCCGCTTCTGGTTGAACTTCGCGAGTGCCTTGTGCCCGAACAGCATCTTGTCGCGGGCGTAGGAGTAGGTCAGCCGGGACGCCGCCGCCTGCAGGGACATCGTGCAGGACAGGAACGAGATCAGCACGACACCGATCACGATCTTGTAGCCGACCGGGCCGAACGCGGTGGTCAGGACGTTCGTGACCGGGTCGGCGTCGGTGCCGTCGATGACCTTGCCGAAGTCCGGCACCGCGAGCAGCAGCGACAGGCACGCGAACGTCGCCGCCGCGCCGCCGATGTAGATGGTGCGGCGCATGGCCTTCGGGATGACGCGGCCGGGGTCCTTGACCTCCTCCGCGGTGTCACCGCAGGCCTCGAAGCCGTAGTACTGGTAGAGGCCGATGATGCCCGCCGCGAAGAACGCGGGCAGGTAGCTGCCTCCACCGCCGGCGCCGAAGCTGTCGAAGATGACGCCCAGACCGTGGAGCCGGTGGTTGACGAGCAACCAGATGCCGACCGCGAGCGCACCGATGATCTCCGCGGCGAACCCGAAGATCGCTGCCCAGGACAGCACTTTCGTGCCCGCGTAGTTGATCAGCGTGGAGACCGCGATGATCGCGACCGCGCACAGCACGGTGTTGCCCGTCGTGGCGGTGTAGCCGAGAAGTGTTGCCAGATAAGGGCCCGCGCCGTAGCTGACCGACGCGATGGTGACCAGCAGGGCGATCATGTAGACCCAGCCGGTCATCCACGCCCAGCGCTTGCCCCACAGGCGGCGTGCCCAGGGATAGACACCGCCCGCGACCGGGAACTGCGCGACCAGCTCGCCGAACACGAGCGCGACCAGGAACTGACCGACGCCCGCGACGACGAAGCTCCAGATCATCGGCGGGCCGCCGAGCATCAGGGCCGTGCCGAACAACGTGTACGTGCTGACGACGGGGGAGAGGTAGGTGAAGCCGAGCGAGAAGTTCGCCCAGGGGCTCATGTCCCGCTTGAACTCGGACGTGTAGCCGAGGTCCTTGAGCCTGTCTTCGGCTGTTGGCAGTGTGGCTGTCATCCGGCCGCCCCCTTGATCAGATCTGCGGCTCGTTCTCCAATCATGAGAACCGTGACCATCGGGTTGACGGTCGGCATGGTGGGGAACACGGATGCGTCGACGACGCGCAGGCCTTCGAGTCCGATGACCTTGAGGTCACCGTCCACAACGGACCCGATCGCGCACGTGCCGGCCGGGTGGTAGACGGTGTGGGCGGCTTTGCGGCCGTACTCGGACAGAGCCTCGTCGCTGGTGACGTCCGGGCCGGGCGCGATCTCCCGCTTGAGCCACGACTTCAGCGGTTCCTGCTCGGCGATCTTGCGGGCGATCTTGAAGCCGTCGACCAGGGTCTGCTCGTCGTAGCCGTCGGGGTTGGTGAAGTACCCGAAATCCAGCGCGGGCTTCTCGGCCGGGTCGTTCGACTTCAGCCACAGCCTGCCCTTGCTGTGCGGCCTCGGGATGTTCGGCGTCATGCAGACCCCGTGCTCCACCTTCGGGTAGCCGAGGCGTTCCGTGTTGGTGGTGAACGGAATCTGGTAGAAGTGGAACATCAGGTCCGGGCGCGGGTCGGACTCGTCGCGGCGGATGAACAGGCCCGCGTCGGAGTCCATCACCGAGTTCTCCGGCAGCGGTTTCGTGGTCTCCCAGACGATCACCGACTCGGGGTGGTCGAGCAGGTTCTCGCCGACGCCGGGCAGGTCGTGCTTGACCTCGATGCCGATGTCGCTCAGGTGTTCCGCGTCGCCGACACCGGAGAGGTTGAGCAGGCGGGGCGTGTCGATCGCGCCCGCGCAGAGCAGAACCTCTTTGTTCGCCTCGATGAAGCCCTTGTCGGTGTGCACGCCGATCGCGCGGTTGCCGTCGAACTCGATCTTGCCGGCCCAGGTGTTGAGCAGCAGGGTCAGGTTCTTGCGGCTGTCGAGGATCGGGTGCAGGTACGCCGTGGACGCCGACGAGCGCTGGTTGTTCTTCTCCGGGTGGTAGGCGATGGAGAAGAAGCCGACGCCGTCCTCGAACGGCTTGGCGTTGAAGTCGTTGACCTCCGGGACGTTCACGGCCTCTTGCGCGGCGGTGACGAAGTCCTTGGCGATCGGGTTCCGGTCCTTCTCCTCGACCGGGATGATGTTGAGCGCGACCTTGTCGTAGTACGGGCCGAGCGCGTCCCACGTCCAGCCGTGGCCCCAGTCGTCGAAGTCCTGGGGCAGCGGGTTGAAGCAGATCAGCGTGTTGTGGCTGGAACATCCGCCCAGCACCTTGGCGCGGCTGTGGCGAATGTGCGAGTTGCCGCGCGGCTGCTCGACCGTGGGGTAGTCGTAGTCGTACTCGGTCTCGAGCAGGTTGATCCAGTTGCGCAGGTTGAGGATCTTCTCGTCGCCGACGTCGGACGGACCGCCCTCGATGACCGCGACCGTGACGTTCTCGTCTTCGGTGAGTCTCGCGGCGAGCACACAGCCCGCCGTTCCGCCGCCGACGATCACGTAGTCATATGCGGTCACTTGTCGTCCTTTCGCGCGAACCAGTTCTGTGCTTGCGGCTTGAGGTTCTGGTAGACGTGCTTGGGCTCGGTGTACTCGTGCAGGCCCGCGGTGCCGAGCTCACGCCCGACGCCGGACCGCTTGAAGCCACCCCACTCGGCCTGCGGCAGGTACGGGCCGAACTCGTTGATCCAGACCGTGCCGTGGCGGAGCTTCTTGGCCACGCGCTGGGCCTTGTCGAGGTCCTGGGTCCAGACACCGCCCGCGAGGCCGTACTCGGTGTCGTTGCCGAGGAACGTGGCCTCCTGCTCGGTCTCGAAGCGCTCGGCGGTGATGATCGGGCCGAACGTCTCGTCCCGCACCAGCTTCATGTCGCGCGTGCAGTCCGCGTAGACCGTGGGGCGGAAGAAGAAACCGTTACGCAGCTCGGGTTCGTCCGGGCGCTTGCCGCCTGCTTTGAGGGTCGCGCCCTCCTGCTCGGCGATCTCGACGTAGCTCTCGACCTTGGCGCGGTGCTCGGCGCTGACGAGCGGCCCGGACTCGGTGTCCTCGTCGAAACCGTTGCCCAGCTTGATTTTGTCGGCCCTGCGCGCCACCTCGGTGACGAAGTCGTCGTAGATGCTGCTGTGCACGATGAGCCTCGTGCCGGACGAGCAGACCTGGCCGGCGTGGAAGAACGCGGCGGTGAGCGCGTAGTCGACGGCGGTGTCGATGTCCGCGTCCGCGAAGACGATGTTCGGGTTCTTGCCGCCGAGCTCGAGCGCGACCTTCTTCACCGTCTTGGCGGCGCTGGCCATGATCCGCTGGCCGGTGGCGAGGCTGCCGGTGAACGAGACGAGGTCGACGTCGGGGTGTTCGCTCAGCGGTGCGCCGACTTCGGGGCCGGTGCCGAGGACGAGGTTCGCGACACCGTCGGGCAGGCCGGCTTCCTGCAGCAGCTCGAACAGCTTGATGGTGGTGAGCGGCGTGATCTCGCTCGGCTTGGCCACCAGCGTGTTGCCCGCGAGCAGCGCCGGGGCGATCTTCCAGGACATCTGCAGCAGCGGGTAGTTCCAGGGGGCGATCAGGCCGCAGACGCCGACGGGTTCGTAGTCGACGCGGCTGATCACGTCCGCCGGGGCGCCCTGGACGATCTTCGGGTGCAACAGACCGGCGAGGCCGCCGTAGTAGCGGAACACGGAGACGACGTCGTCCACGTCGATGCGGCTCTCGACCAGCGTTTTGCCGGTGTCGAGCGTCTCGGTGCGGGCGATGTCCTCCTTGTCGCGCTCCAGCAGGTCCGCGACCCGGTTCAGCACGGCGGCGCGGTGTTCGGGGCTCGCGTGCTGCCAGTCGCCGTGGTCGAAGGCGGTTCTGGCCTTCGCGATCGCCGAGATCGCCTGTTCGCGGGTTTGGTCTTCGATCTCGGTGAGAACACTCCGGTCGAAGGGGTTGATGATCTGCCGCACCGGCGACACGCCTCCCTGTTCGTATGTCCACGTAGGACACTGGGGTATAGCCGGTCGCCGGTGTCGGATAAACCGTGACGACCGTCTCTACTTCAAATTCCTGCGCAGTCGGGTGAAAAGTCGAGCGTTGCTCATTGCCACGATGCCGACAACATCTTCTGGGTTCTCAGCGTCTCGATAGGTCGCGACGAACTTCCGGTCCTCGATGGACCCATCTTCGACGCGAACGTCGTTCGTCGCCCGTCCGATGAACTGGATCCGCACGCCGTACTGATCGGACCAGACGTAACCGCCGTTGGTGTGCGTCGCGACCGTCTCGCCCGCGAGCAAGTTGCGGGTGGCGATTTGCGCCTGTTCGGTCGCGGACGTCCAGTGCTCGGCGCGATGGCCCGCGCAGTTCGCGACGTCGCCGACGGCCACGACGTTCTTCAGGTTCGTGACGCCGCCCGCGTCGCACACGACGCCGTTGTCGACCTTGACGGGTCCGCCGGCGAGCCAGTCCGTCGCCGGCCGCGTGCCGATGCCCGCGATGACGACGTCGGCGTCAACCTTGCGTCCATCCGCGAGGTTGATCTGGCCGTCAATGTTGACTGAATCAACATTGATTCCGGTGATCAACGTTGATCCGTGGTCGTCATGCAGCTGTCCACATGCACTGCCCATCTCGGCGCCCAGTACACGCATGAGGGGCGCTGGCAGCGCCTCGACGACCGTGACGTTCTTGCCCAGAGCGCGCGCACTCGACGCGATCTCCGCGCCGATGAAGCCCGCGCCGATGACGCCGACGTGCTGGGCGTTGTTGATGGCGTCGCGGAGCTTGATGGCGTCGTCGAGCGTGCGCAGGACGTGTGTGTTGGGGAGCGCCCGCGGAATGCCGCCGGTCGCGATGACGAACCCGTCGGCCTCGACCGTGGTGCCGTCGCTGAGCGCGACCTCCTGGGGGGAGAGCAGTCGGGTGGCGCGGACGCCCAGCCGCCAGTCGGCGTCGAGGGCGTCGAGGTCCTCCTGATCGGCGAGCGGCACCGCCTCGACCTTGCCGAGGAGGAAGTCCTTCGAGAGAGGAGGCCGGTCGTAGGGGAGATGGATCTCGTCGCCCACGATGACGAGCCGTCCGTCGAACCCCTGCTGGCGCAGTGCCTGCGCCGACCTCAAACCGGCGAGCGAAGCGCCGATGATCGCGATCGTCCTCACGCCACGTCCTTGTTCACCTCGGCATCGACATAGACCACTCCATCCTCCACAAAGACGGGATAGGTCTTCACCGGTCTTTTGGCGGGCAGACACGTGGGCTCGCCCGTGCGAAGGTCGAAGGACGCCGCATGCAGTGGGCATTCGACGAAGCAGCCCTCCAGCCATCCCTCGCTGAGGGAGGCGTCCTGGTGGGTGCAGGTGTCGTCGACTGCGTACAGCACCCCGTCGGCGTTGAACACCGCGATCGGGGCATGAGGACCGACGATGCGCACCGCCTCTCCTGGGGGCAGGTCCATGAGAGCGCAGGCGCGGATCATCGTCGGGCCTCCGTTGCGTTACGCGGCACGCGTTCCGAATGACGCAACACAATGTGCGGCTCGAACGACGCGCCGTCAAGAGGCCAGCAGGTTGTTTTGCCTGCCGGTTACTGTTGCGCGATGAGCAACTCCGACTCGGCAGCTCAGGTGCAGTCCGTCGATCGAGCCATCAGCGTGCTGGAACTACTGGCTCAGGGCGAGGCCGGTATCACCGAAATCGCAGGTGAGCTGGGCGTGCACAAGTCCACGGTGTCCAGACTCGTCTCCGTGCTGGAGGCGCGTGGCCTGGTCGAGCAGCTCGGGGAAAGAGGCAAGTACGCCATCGGTTTCGGGGTGGTCCGGTTGGCCGGTGCGGCGACCGGCCGCATGGACCTCACGAAGCTCGGGCAGCCCGTGTGCCAGACACTCGCGGACTCGTTCGGCGAGACGGTGAACATCGCCGTGCACGACGCCGGAGTCGCCATCAACATCACCCAGGCCCGCGGCTCCGCGGCCGTGTCGGCGGTCAACTGGATCGGCCAGCGCACGCCCCTGCACGCCACGTCGTCCGGCAAGATCCTGCTCGCCCACCTCGACCCGGCCGAGCGCAAGCGGCTCGTCTCGTTGCCGCTCGACTCGTACACCGAGAACACCGTGGTGGACCCTTCGCAGCTCCTGTCCGAACTGGACGTGGTCGTGGCGCAGGGGTACGCGGCGTGCTTCGAGGAGCTGGAACTGGGGCTGCACGCGGTGGCCGTGCCGGTGCGCGGGCATCGGGGCGAGGTCGTCGCGGCGATGAGTGCTTCCGGGCCGTCGTACCGGTTGTCGCGGGAACGGGTGGAGCAGATCGTGCCGGCGATGGTGTCGGCGGCGGGGGACCTCTCGGCGCAGCTCGGCTACTTCGCGGGCTGATCCCACCACGGAGCCCAGGTCCAGTCGTCCAGGTCCGGCCAGGAGGATCTGAGGCGGTCGGCGAGCGTTCCAGCGAAGGCCACTGACGCCTCGTGCGAGGCGTAGGCGACCCACTCGAGCGTCTCGTCGGTCCAGATGCCCTCCGCGCCCGTGTAGGTCGGTTCGAACGCGTCGAGGTCCAGCAGGGAGCCCAGGTCACCGTGCTCCCTGATCTCGATCACCCTGCGCAGCCCCATGTCCCGCAGTGCGGCCCGGACCAGCTCGGTGCCGGGGCCGTCCCACACCGCGGCGGAGTTCAGAGCGATGACGCCCTCCGGCACCTCGCCGATGATCGGGTGCCACACGGTCATGTCCCGCTGGAATCCCCACCGCTGTTCGAGCCGGCGGCGCCACCCCTGCGCTTCCTCGTCGCTCAAGACGCGGCGGTAGGGCAGCGGCTCGACCCGCGGGTCCGGCGCGGCGAGCCACCCCTTGATCGCCCGGCGGAACAGCTCGCGTTCGGCGGCGGTCGCCTCGGCCTCGATCGGGCCGAGGTTCGTCGTGAAGACCGACTGCGCCGTCGTGGCGGCGGTGGCCAGGGCTGACGCGAGCTGACTCAGCGGTGGCAGGTCGTCCGGGTCGAGGCGCTCGACCTCGCGCAGCATCGCGGCGACGACGTTGTAGCGGGGGTAGACCCGCTTTTCCTCGTCGGCGTAGTTGCCGGGGGCGCCGGTCATCCGCCGGGTGTGCTTCTGGACCTCGGCGTACTCGGCGTGCAGCTTGTCGTTGCGGCTCATCAGGTACCTGCGCGCCATCGTGTGCAGGGTCGCGGACTCCATGCGGGGATTGTGCGCGACGTCAGGGCGCCGGGCTCCTCATTTGAGCCTGGCCGGGGCCCTGATCCGCCACGCCTCCTCGATCAGTTCCGTCAGCTGACCCGGATCGACCTTCTCGAGGTCGACCAGGATCGATCCGTGGCCGTCGTAGTGCCGCGTCGTGTAGAAAGCCGGGTCGCCGCACGCCAGCAGTGCGGCCTTCTCGTCCAGGTCGCACAGGAGCATGAGCCCGCCCTCGGCCTCGGTCCGCAGCCGGGCGAACCCCTTCCCGGCCACCTTCAGCGACGGGGTCCGGTACCAGGTGGTCGCTTCCACCTCCGGTAGCCGTTCGGCCGTCGCGACCACTTCGTCCCAGGTTGGCATGGGTCCATGCTGAGGGCCGGACCACTCACCTGCCTTGTACGAATGGAAGCTGTCCCCCAATTCGGTCGCGGGCCCGGCGCTGCTTCCGCCACGCTGCTCGGTGTGGAGTTCATCCCCGGTCTGGAGCTGTCCGGCCGCTTCTACCGCGAAGCGGTCCGTCCGTTGCTGGAGCGGCGCTTTCCAGGACTCGTGCACACGGCGGCGCTGATCGGGCCCGGCTCGGAGGTGCTCGGGTTCGACACCGCCCGGTCGACCGATCACGACTGGGGGCCGCGGCTGCAGTTGTTCCTGCACGCCGATGATCTTGCGTGCGCTCCCGCGGTGAGCGAGATGCTCGCGCGAGAACTGCCCGCGTCCGTCTGCGGCTACTCGACGAACCTGGTGCCGACCGGTGAGCGCGGGACGGTGCACATGAGGCCGGCGGACGGGCCTGTTCGGCACGGGGTCGTCGTCGCCGAGCCAGGGGAGTGGCTGACCGGACTGCTCGGTTTCGACCCCGCAGGAGAGGTCGACTGGCTGGGAACGCCCACGCAGGTGTTCGCCGAGGCCAGCGGCGGGGCGGTGTTTCACGACGGGCTCGGGGTCGAAGCCGTGCGGCGGAAGCTGGCCTGGTATCCCGACGACGTGTGGCGGCAGGTGCTGGCCCGGCACTGGCATCTTGTCGGCGAGGAGGAGTCGTTCGTCGGCCGGTGTGGTGACGTCGGTGACGAGCTGGGTTCCGCCGTCATCGCCGCGCGCCTGACCCGCGAGCTCATGCGCCTGTGCCTGCTGCTCGCCCGCGTCTACCCGCCCTACAGCAAGTGGCTCGGCACCGCCTTCGCCCGCCTGCCGTGTGGGCCGCGGTTGGTGCCGGTGCTGACCGCCGTGCTGGCGGCCACCGACTGGCGGACTCGGGAGCGGCACCTCTGCGAGGCCTGCGAGATCGTCGCCGGTCTGCAGAACGACGCCGGGCTGACCGAGCCGATCGACCCTCGCACGCGTCCGTTCCACGACCGGCCGTACCGGGTTTTGGACGCCGGACGGTTCGCGGACGCGCTGAACCTCCCCTGATGTCGGGTTTCACCGAGCGTCAATCCCGCGATGCCCGAACGCGGTATTGACACCAGGACGCGCTGGACGCACCTTGTTGCAGATAGCGGAACAAGTTCCGTTCCGCGCAACGGCGGCGAAGGGGTGTCCAGATGCCTGGAGAGGTGCCTCGCGTGGTGCTCGTGGGGGCGGGGATCGTCGGCTGCGCGCTCGCCGACGAGCTCACCGAACGAGGATTCACCGACGTCACGGTCCTGGACCAGGCGCAGGGCCTCGCCGCCGGAGGTTCTAGCAGCCACGCGCCGGGGCTCGTGTTCCAGACGAACTCCTGCCGGAGCATGACCGCCTTCGCGCGCTACACGGTCGAGAAGTACACCGGGCTCGGGTGCTTCGACCAGATCGGCGGGCTGGAGATCGCCACGACCGAGACGCGGCTCGCCGACCTCGCGCGGCGGCACGGGTGGGCGACGTCGTGGGGTGTCGAGAGCCGGCTGATCGACGCGGACGAGGTGGCGTCGCTGCATCCGCTGGTGGACCGGGAACGTGTCCTCGGCGGGTTCCTGATTCCGAGCGACGGGCTCGCGAAGCCCGTGCTGGCGGCGGAGATCCAGGCGCGGCGGGCCATCGACCGGGGCGCGCGGTTCGAGTTCGGGCAGAAGGTCGTCGCGGTCGAGACTTCCGGTGATCGGGTCGTCGGGGTGCGCACCGAGACGGACACCTATCCCGCCGACATCGTCGTGTCGTGCGCCGGGATGTGGGGGCCGGTGCTGGGGGAGATGGTCGGGCTGACCATTCCGCTCGTGCCGATGGCGCACCAGTACGCGTTCACGGGTGACCTGAACGTCAATGCGGAAGCGCTTGCGCGGCAGCCCATTCTCCGGCACCAGGACGCTGACCTTTACTTCCGGTCGCACGGTTCCGCGCTGGGCATCGGGGCGTACGGGCATCGGCCCATGCCGATCAGGGCGCACGACATCACGGGTTCGGAGGAGCCGTTCACCAAGGAGGACTTCGAGCCGTCGTGGGAGGCGGCCGTCGAGCTGATCCCAGCGCTGGCCGAGGCTGGGCTGGACCGCGGGTTCAACGGGCTGTTCTCGTTCACCAGCGACGGGATGCCGTTGCTCGGCGAACACCCTGGCGTGCAGGGGTTCTGGGTCGCGGAGGCGGTGTGGATCACGCACTCCGCCGGGGTGGCCAAGGCGATGGCCGAGTGGATCGTGGACGGGCAGCCCCAGCTGGACCTGCACTCCAGTGACCTCAACCGGTTCGAGCAGGTGCAGCTGGCGCCGGACTACGTGCTGGAACGCAGCTGCCAGAACTTCGTCGAGGTGTACGACGTGCTGCACCCGTTGCAGCCCATGGAAAGCCCGCGGCCGCTGCGCACCAGCCCGTTCTACGCGCGGCAGCAGGAGCTCGGCGCGTTCTTCCTGGAGGCGTCCGGGTGGGAGCGGCCGCACTGGTACGAGGCCAACGCTTCACTGCCCGAGGTCGCGGAGGTGCCGGGGCGGGGCGAGTGGGCGAGCCGGTACTGGTCGCCGATCTGCGGGGCCGAGGCGTTGGTGACGCGCAAGCGCGTGGCGATGTTCGACATGACGCCGTTGAAGCGGCTGGAGGTCAGCGGACCGGGGGCGCTGGAGTTCCTGCAGCGCATGACGACCAACAACCTCAACCGCAAGCCCGGCGCGGTGGTCTACACGCTGCTGCTGGACGAGACCGGCGGTGTGCGCAGCGACCTGACGATCGCGCGGCTCGACGCTCAGACCTTCCAGGTCGGCGCGAACGGCAACCTCGACCTCGCGTGGCTCACGAAACACGCACCGGACAACGTCTTCATCCGCGACATCACGGCCGGAACGTGCTGCATCGGGCTGTGGGGGCCTCTTGCGCGTGATCTCGTGGAGAAGATCCCGAACTCCTTGGACACGGCCAAGGGTTACTTCGCCGCGCAGAAGGCGTTCATCAAGAACGTTCCGGTGACCGCGCTGCGACTGTCCTATGTGGGCGAACTCGGCTGGGAGCTGTACACCACGGCGGATCTCGGGCCGAAGCTCTGGGACACGTTGTGGGAGGCCGGGCAGGAGCTCGGGGTGATCGCGGCCGGGCGCGGGGCGTTCAACAGCCTGCGGCTGGAGAAGGGTTACCGGTCCTGGGGCACGGACATGACCGACGAGCACGACCCGTTCGAGGCCGGGCTCGGGTTCGCGGTGCGCAAGGACAAGGACTTCCTCGGCAAGGAGGCCCTCGGCGAGCGCTCCAGCGACAAGTTGCTCACCTGCCTGGTCATCGACGACCCGCACAGCGTCGTCCTGGGCAGCGAACCCGTTTTCCACCAGGGGAAGCCGGTCGGGTACGTCACGAGCGCGGCTTACGGCTACACGACCGGGCTCAACATCGCGTATGCGTGGCTGCCGGCCGGCGTCGACGAGGTGGAGATCGAGTACTTCGGCGAGCGCGTGAAGGCGCGGCCGGCGCAGGAGCCGTTGTTCGACCCCGAGATGAAGCGGCTCCGGGGGTGACGTACGACGTCATCGTCATCGGGCTCGGCGGCATGGGCAGTGCGGCCGCGTACCGGCTCGCCCAGCGCGGGAAACGCGTGCTGGGGCTGGAGAAGTTCACGGCGGTGCACGCGCACGGGTCGAGTCACGGTGGGTCGCGGATCACGCGGCAGGCCTACTTCGAGGACCCCGCGTACGTGCCGTTGCTGCTGCGGGCGCACGAGATGTGGGACCAGATCGAGCGCGACAGCGGTGAACAGATCTTCCATCGGGTCGGCGGGATTCTCGTCGGTGCGCCGGACAGCCGCACGATCAGCGGGAGCAGGGCGAGCGCCGAGCAGTACGGGCTGAAGCACGAACTGCTCGACGCGCACCAGATCCGCGCCAGGTTCCCCACGATGCACCCGGCCGACGACGAGATCGCGCTCTACGAAGCCGGAGCCGGCCTCGTCGTGCCGGAGAGGTCGGTGCGGGCGCATCTGGAGCTGGCTGCGAAGGCCGGTGCCGAGCTGCACTTCGAAGAACAGGTCACGCACTGGGAAGACGGCAAGGTGACCACCGCGCGAGCGATCTACGAGGCCGAGCACATCGTCGTGTGCCCAGGTCCGTGGGCACCGGAGTTGTTGAGGGACTTGGAGATCCCGTTCGAGGTCGAACGACAGGTCCAGTTCTTCTTCACCCCGACGGAGGACTTCCGCGGCCACCCGGTCTACATCTGGGAACGCGAAGGCACCTTCTACGGCTTCCCGGAGCTCGACGGCGCGGTGAAGATCGCGATCTTCGGCGAGGGCGAGACCTGCACGCCCGACACGATCGACCGCACGGTCCACGACCACGAGGTCCGGCACATCACGGACTACGTGCAACCCAGAATGCCGGGCATCCCCGGCACCCTCCAGCGAGCCGCCACCTGCATGTTCACCAACACCGCGGACGGGCACTTCGTCGTAGCGAAACACCCCGGCCACGACACCGTGACAGTGGCGTGCGGCTTTTCCGGGCACGGCTTCAAGTTCGTGCCCGTCGTCGGCGAGATCCTGGCCGACCTCGTCACCGACGGGGCCACGCGGCACCCGATCGCACTCTTCGACCCTGCTCGCCTGAGAGGCAGAGAATGACCGGCAGCCTGATCTCCACCCTTGAGGGCCGCTACTACACGGACCCGCAGATCTTCGCCGACGAGCAGGCGAAGATCTTCGAGAAGATGTGGTTCTGCGCGGTCAAGTCCGGCGACCTGGCGAACCCCGGCGACTTCCGCACCGTGCAGGTCGGGCGGGAGAGCGTGCTGATCGCGCGGGACCGCCACGGCGCGCTCAACGCGTTCCTGAACGTCTGCCGGCATCGTGGCGCGCGGATCTGCGTTGACGAGGCGGGCAGCGTCAAGCGGGCGTTCCAGTGCCCGTACCACGCGTGGACGTACGCGTTGGACGGCAAGCTGATCGCCGCGCCGAACCTCACCTCGATGCCGGACGTGGACCGGGTCGAGTACGGGCTGACAAAAGTGCATCTCAGGGAATGGCTCGGCTACGCGTGGGTGAACCTCGCGGACGACCCGCCCAGCTTCGAGGACGACGTGCTGAGCGCCGTGACGGAACGCCTCGGCAGCCTCGACGGGATCGACGGCTACGAGATCGACCAGTTGTCCGTGGGCAAACGAATCGTCTACGACGTCAAGGCCAACTGGAAGCTGATCATCGAGAACTTCATGGAGTGCTACCACTGCGCGACGATCCACCCCGAGCTGACGGAGGTGCTGCCCGAGTTCGCCGACGGCTACGCGGCGCAGTACTACGTCGGGCACGGCGCGGAGTTCGGTGACGAGATCAAGGGCTTCACCGTCGACGGCGGGGAGGGCTTCGAAAAACTTGCCGCCCTGGAGGAAGAACGCGACCGGAAGTACTACGCGATCACCATCAAGCCGCAGGTTTTCATCAACCTCGTGCCGGACCACGTGATCCTGCACCGCATGTTCCCGGTGGCGGTCGACCGGACGATCGTCGAGTGCGATTGGTTGTACGCAAAGGAAGTGGTCGACACCGGGCGTGACGTCAGTCGCTCGGTCGAGCTGTTCCACCGGGTGAACGAACAGGACTTCGAAGCATGCGAGCGTTGCCAGCCCGCGATGGCCTCGCGTGCATACGCGCGCGGCGGGGTGCTGGTGCCCTCGGAGCACCACATCGGCGGTTTCCACGAGTGGCTGGTCCAGAAACTGGAATCAGCCGACTAGGGGATCGACGGGTCACCCGTGCACGCGAAAGCTTGCACGGGTGATGGAGCAGACGGACTTCTTGCTCCCGGACGGGGAGCACGATCTCCTCCGCCGCATCCGGCAACTGGCCGAGCGGGCGGAACGGACGGCGCACAACCGGTCCAACCTCGTTGGCCCGCCGCCGTCGCAGGAACACCTGGACATCCTCGCGGAGATCAGAGCGCTAACCGAGGAGATGACCACGAGCAGACGGGCCGAGGCTTTGCCCCGGCCCGCCAGACCAGCGGACGATCTCGTCGTCCCGGGAAAGTTGTGACGGTCAGCGGCGCTGGCCGCGCACCATCTTGACCAGGCCCTTCATCGTCTCTTCCAGCCCGGAGCCGAACGGGTTGTCGTGGACCAGGTACGTCCAGGTCGAGCTCGGGCGCTTCACCCCGGAGTCGGACAGGTCGTAGCCGTCGTCGGTGATCTTCGCGGCGTCGTACTTGTCCTGGGCCTGCTCCCACGACTCCGGCACGATCTTGTTGAACGCCGGGATGGCCTCGCGGTGGAACTCGTCCAGCGGGTTCTGCCTGGCCAGCGCGCGCAGGTGGATGCCCTCGCGCAGGTCCGACAGGAACGTCAGGTGGTGCGTCCACAGGTCGTCGAGGTAGAAGAGCGTGATCTTGCGGGCGGCGTCGCCGGCCACCTCGTTGGACACGCCCTCCTTCTCGCCGAGCTTCTCCAGCGCGGCGTCCGTGCGCAGCACCACGTCGCGGTGCTTGAGCAGCAGGTCGCGCTGGTGCTCGATCAGCTTGTTGTAGCGCCACGTGTTGCGGTGGATCTCCAGGTTCACGCCCTCGGCGACGCGCTGGGCGTGCTCGAAGGTGTGCAGCAGGCCCTTGTCGTGCACCCGGCCGTCGCCGTCCACTTCGGACGGATCCTCGGCGTCCGGCGCGTACTGGGTGACGAGCTCGTCGTGCATGGAAGAGAAGAACACCGAGCCACCGGGGTCGCCCTGACGGCCGGCGCGGCCGCGCAGCTGGTCGTCCAGGCGTGAGGACGAGTGGCGGCCGGTGCCGATCACGTACAGGCCACCGAGCTCGGCGATCCGGTCGTGGTCCTCGCCCTCGTGGCCGCCCAGGCGGATGTCCGTACCGCGACCGGCCATCTGCGTGGAGACCGTGACGCGTCCGAACGAGCCGGCGTCGGCGATGATCGAGGCTTCCTCGGCGTCGTTCTTCGCGTTCAGCACCACGCACTCGATGCCGGCGTCGCGCAGCTTGGACGAGATCCGCTCGGACTCCGCGACGTCGAGCGTGCCGACGAGGATCGGCCGCCCGGTCTCGTGGACCGTCTTGATCTCCTCGACGATCGCGTCTTCCTTCTGCTCCAGCGTCGCGTAGAGGCGGAAGTGCTCGTCCTCGCGGATGTTCTCCTTGTTCGGCGGGATCACGAGCACTTCGAGCTCGTAGAACTCGCGCAGGGTCTCCGCGACGGCGACCGCGGTACCGGTCATGCCGCAGCGGGTCGGGTACCGCGACAGCAGCGCCTGCACCGTCATCGAGTCCAGGATCTCGCCCGACTCGGTCGTCTGGACGTTCTCCTTGGCCTCGACCGCGGCCTGCAGACCGTCCGGCCAGCGCTGCAGCTTCGCGACCCGGCCACGCGTGTCGTTGATCAGGTGCACCTTGCCGTCGCGCACGATGTAGTCGACGTCGCGGTGCAGCAGCACCTGCGCGTGCAGGGCGACGTTCACCTTCGACAGCGTGGAGGTGACGTGCTCCTGCGAGTACAGGTCGATCTCACCGAGCGCGCGCTCGACGGCCTCGGAGCCCGCGCCGGTGAGGAAGACGTTGCGCTCCTCGTCGTCGATCTCGTAGTGCAGGTTCTGCCGCAGGCGCTTCACCAGGTCCGCGATGACGGGGTCGGCGGCCTCGGCGCTGGTCGAGCCGGCGAGCACGAGCGGCACGCGGGCCTCGTCGACGAGCACCGAGTCGGCCTCGTCGATCAGCGCGACCTCCGGCTCGGGGACGATCAGGTCCTCGGGCTTGGTGACGATCCGGTCGCGCAGGATGTCGAAGCCGATCTCGCTGACCGGCGCGTACGTGACCTCGCACTGGTAGGCCTCGCGGCGCTCCTCGGCCTTCGAGCTGCCGTTGATCCAGCCGACCGTGACGCCGAGCAGCCGGTACAGCGGCCCCATCCACTCCGCGTCGCGCTGGGCCAGGTAGTCGTTGACGCTGACCACGTGGACGCGCTTGCCCTTGATGGCGAACCCGGCCGCGGCCATGGCGCCGGCGAGGGTCTTGCCCTCGCCGGTGGCCATCTCGACGACGAGCCCGCTGAGCATGCCCAGCGCACCGAGCACCTGCACGTCGAACGGACGCTGCCCGATCGCGCGCTCGGCGGCCTCTCGGGTGAGGGCCACCAGCTCGGTGTCGTCGTGGTCTTCGCGCAGCTTCGCGGCGTGAGCCGTCAGCTCCTCGTCGCTGAACGCTTTGAACGTCTCAGCGTGTTTCTCCACGTCTCCCAGCAGTGCCGAGAACGGGGCGAGGTCAACCGACGCCGGTTTCTGCGCGAACCGGCGCATCCGCTGCTTGAAGCGCGCCATGAGAGTGGTCACGACGCAGCAACGTACGGCATCGGCTCAGGGTTCCGCAGAGGTCTTGACAGTGAAGGATCGATTTGTCCGGTTCATCCGTCCAGTTCGGTCTCGCGGGCGACCTTCTCCCACAGCTCGATCTCGGCTTTGACCTCGTCGAGGTGGGCGGTGATGGCGTCGACGGCGTCCGAGCCGAGGGGGAGCCGGAGCGGGGTTTCGGCGGCGTTCAGGGCGGTCAGGATGGCTTTTGCCGCCTTCTCCGGGTCGCCGGGCTGCTTGCCGTCGCCCGCGC
Source organism: Lentzea sp. NPDC006480 (assembly GCF_040611995.1). Taxonomy (NCBI): domain Bacteria; kingdom Bacillati; phylum Actinomycetota; class Actinomycetes; order Pseudonocardiales; family Pseudonocardiaceae; genus Lentzea; species Lentzea sp. NPDC006480. The sequence continues at coordinate 46,117 of NZ_JBEXPJ010000009.1, read as the reverse complement.
TGATCATCTGCCGGGTCTTGCCGACGCTGTTCTCGTAGATCTCGGTTTGCTGGGATCCGCTGTAGTTGCCGAAGAGGCTGGTCCGGAACGCGCCGGGTTCGACGATGAGGACCTTGATGCCGAACTCCTTGGCCTCGTCGGCGAGGGCTTCGCTCAGGCCTTCCAGAGCGCATTTGGTGGCGCTGTACGCGCCGAAGCCGGCGAAGCTCAGCTGACCGCCCATGCTGCTGATCTGGACGATGGCACCTTGGCGGGCGGCGCGCATGTGGGGCAGGACGGCTCGCGTCAGTGCCGCCGGGCCGAACACGTGGACCTCGAAGAGGCTGCGGAGCTCTTCGTCGGTGGTTTCCTCGACCGCGCCGACGTGGGAGCGGCCCGCGTTGTTGACGAGGACGTCGATGCGGCCTTCTTCGGCGATGACGTTGGCGACCGTGGTGCGGATGGCCTCGTGGTCGGTGACGTCGAGCGCGACGGGGACGACCTGGCGAGGGTAGGTCCTCACCAGGTCGTCCAGCGTCTCCGTGCGTCGTGCGGCGGCGATGACGCGGTCGCCCGCTCCGATCGCCGCTTCCGCGATCGCGCGGCCGAAGCCGCTGTTGGCGCCGGTGATCAGCCAAACCTTGTCGGACAAGGTGTCATCCCCTCACGTCGAGTCTTCCGGTGGAAGGGTTGCCAGACTCGTCCGCGCGAGAAACGTGGTCAAACGACTAACTGGCGTCCGCTCGATGCGTCTCCGGGAGCTTGAGCGCCGAGAACAGCGTGGCCAGGCCCATCAGGCACAGGAACGCCGAGACCGACATCGAGCTGCCCGTCGCCCCGAGCAGCGCGGTCATGATGAACGGCGTGCCGCCGCTGACCAGGATCGACGCCAATTGGTAGGCGAGTGAGGCGCCCGAGTAGCGGACGTGCGGCTCGAACAGTTCGCCCAGGTACGCGGCGATCGGGCCGTAGACGAGCGAGGACGCGATGCCTCCGACCGTCGCGGCGACGAACAGCAAGACGAGCGAACCCGTGTCGACGAGCAGGAAGTACGGGAACGCCCACAGGACCAGGCCGATGGCCCCCGCGATGATCAGCGGGCGGCGGCCCATCCGGTCGGAGGCGTGGCCTGCCCAGAGGATCACCGGGATGCTCACGACCGACGAGAGCAGGCTGACGATCAGCACCGACTCGCGGCTGAGGCCGAGCGTGGTGGTGGCGTAGGAGAGGACGCCCGCGATCGAGACGTAGAAGATCGCGTTGGAGGCGAACATCAGGCCCGCGCCGAGCAGGATCGGCTTGCGGTGGGTGCGCAGGGCTTCGGTGAGCGGGGTTTGGGCGGTCGGCTTGCGGCTTTCCTTGAGCTCGCGGAAGACCGGGCTGTCCTCGACCTTCAGCTGGATGAAGAGGACGACCGGGAAGAGGAGCGCTGACGCCAGGAACGGGATGCGCCAGCCCCATGATGCGAAGTCCTCTTTGGACAGTGTGGTGGTGGCGAGGATGAACGCCACGTTGCCCAGGAACACGCCGATCGGGACGCCGGCCTGGCCGAACGTGCCCGCGAAGCCGCGCTTGCCGGGGTGCGCCGATTCGGTGAGCAGCAGGACCACGCCGCCCCACTGGCCGCCGACCGCGATGCCTTGGAGGAAGCGGAGTACGACCAGGAGGATCGGCGCGCCGACGCCGATGCTGCTCGAAGTCGGGAGCAGGCCGATGAGGAACGTCGCGGCGGCCATCAGGGCGAGGCAGATGACGAGGGCCGGCTTGCGGCCGAACTTGTCGCCGACGTGGCCGAAGACCAGACCGCCGACGGGGCGGGCGATGAAGCCCGCCCAGAACGTGCTGAAGCTCAGCAGCAGGCCGACGATCGGGGTCGCTTCAGGGAAGAACAGCTTGGGGAAAACCAAGGCCGCGGCGGTTGCGTAGATGAAAAAGTCGTACCACTCAATACTGCTGCCGACGAGTCCGGCCGCCATGAGTCTGCGCAGGGTCTTCTTCTCCGGGGCAACACTGACCACGGTTTCTCCTTCACCACGTGTCGATGAACGGGCGTTTCTTCCCCTGTTGTCGCTGGGAAGTTGTCGGGGCCAGCGCGGTGGCGATCCAGCGGCGGGTGTCGGCCGGGTCGATCACGTCGTCGATCTCGAAGACACTGGCGACGTTGAGCGCTTTGCCGTGTTCGTAAGCTGCTTTGACCATCTGGTCGTAGCGTTCCTGGCGTTCTTGCGGGTCCTCGATGGCGTCGAGCTCGCGTTTGAAGCCGAGTTTCACGGCGCCTTCGAGGCCCATCGGGCCGAACTCGCCGGTGGGCCAGGAGATCGCGAACTGGGGGACCTTGAGGGATCCGGCGGCCATGGCCTGGGCGCCCAGGCCGTACGCCTTGCGGAGGATGATCAGTCCGAAGGGGATGGTGAGGTTCGCGCCGGTCACGACCATGCGGGTGAGGTGGCGGACGGTGGCGGTGCGTTCGGCTTCGGGGCCGACCATGAAGCCCGGGGTGTCGGTGAGGGAGATGACCGGGAGGTCGAAGGCGTCGGCGAGTTGGAGGAAGCGGGCGCACTTGTCGGCTGCGTCGGCGTCGATGGCGCCGCCGAGGACGTTCGGGTCGTTGGCGATCAGGGCGATCGGGCGGCCTTCTACGCGGACGAGGGCGGTGACGATGGCCTTGCCGAAGCCCTTGCGCAGTTCGAGGACGCTGTCGGTGTCGGCGAGGGTGTCGATGACCTTGCGGATGTCGTAGGCGCGGAGGCGGTTCTCGGGAATGGCGTGGCGGAGGAGACGCTGGTCCGCGCACGACCAGGTCTGGCCTGAGCCGGACCGCCCGGAATTGTCGGTGCTGTCTGGGATAATTGAATCTAGGGGTCCCCCCGAGGGCGCGGACGAAGGCTGCGCACTCGCGCGGGGGACGCCTGCGGGCGCGTGGCCGGCGGGTGCGGTGGGCTGGAAGTAGGAGAGGTACTTCCGGGCGACGGCCACGGCTTCTTCTTCGGTTGAGACCGCGATGTCGACCACGCCGTTGGGGATCTGGACGTCGAGCGGGCCGATGTCCTCGGGGCGGAACACGCCGAGGCCACCGCCCTCGATCATCGCCGGGCCGCCCATGCCGATGTTGGCGCCTTCGACGGCGATGATCACGTCGCAGGTGCCGAGCAGGACGGCGTTGCCCGCGAAGCAACGGCCGGCCACCACGCCGATCAGCGGGACCTGGCCGCTCAACGACGCGAACGCGTGGAACGAGCCGCAGTCCAGGCCGCTGACCATGCTGTGGTCGGTGTCGCCGGGACGTCCGCCGCCGCCCTCGGCGAAGAGGACCACGGGCAGGTTCTCCTGCTGGGCCAGGGCGAACAGCCGGTCTTTCTTCTGGTGGTTGCGGAGGCCTTGAGTGCCGGCGAGGACGGCGTAGTCATAGGACATCGCCACGATCCGTTGGCCGTTGACGACGCCGATGCCCGCCACCATGCCGTCGGCGGGCGTGCGGTCGATCAGCTCGTCCAGCGAACGGCGCGCGCGTTGGGCGGCGATGGCCAGGCCGCCGTACTCGACGAAGTCGGAGCAGAGGTCGGCGATGTTCTCGCGGGCGGTCCGACCTCCTGCGGCGTGCCGGCGAGCCGCGGCCTCAGGGCGGGAGAAGTCGTGCCGCGCGAGCACTTCGGCCAGATCCGGGCGGATCTCCTCCAGGTCGACCTCAAGAGAATCCTCCGTGGACTCACCGGAGCCGGACGCGAGCAGTTGGCCCTCGGAGACCGTGTCGCCGACCGACACCAGCACGTCGCCGGACACGCGGACCACGTGCTGCATCTTCATCGCTTCCAGCACGACCGAGTCGGCGGACACCGCCACGACCGTGCCCGCGAGAGGCGCGCGCATGCCGTCCACAGGTTCCTCGACCACGAAATCGGTCGTGACGCCCACGATGTCCTGAGACAGCAAGGACTTCAAGAAGTCCAGGTTGGTGGAGACGCCGTCGATGCGGAACTCGCGCAACGCCCGACGAGCGCGGTTCAGGGCCACGTCGAGGTCCTCGCCGTGCACGACGAGCTTCGCGAGCAGGCCGTCGTAGTGAGTCCCGACCCGGTAGCCGACGTAGCCGTGCGTGTCGACGCGCACGCCAGGCCCGGAAGGCAAACCGAACGAGGACAGGACCCCGCCCGAGGTCTGGTTCACACGGACCTGCACGGCCGAGCCGCGGTCAAGAGGCGTGTAGTCGACGTCGCCGCCCCACGCCAGCAACAACTGGGTGCGCACGAGGTCCACACCGGACACCATCTCGGTGACGGTGTGCTCGACCTGCAGCCGCGGGTTGACCTCCAGGAACGCGAACGAGTCGCCGGACACCAGGAACTCGACCGTGCCCACGCCGGTGTAGCCGACGGCGACGGCAACGGCCGAAGCAGCCTCGTGAAGTGCCTTGCGCATCAAGGGATCCAGCAGGGGAGCCGGAGCGATCTCGACGACCTTCTGGTGCCGCAGCTGCAGCGAGCAGTCGCGGTCGCCGATCACCGACGTGCCCACCAGCTGCACCTCGATGTGCCGGGCCGAGGGCATCAGGCGTTCGAAGTAGACGTCCCCGACCCCGAACGCCGCCAGCGCCTCCGCCCGGCACGCCTCGACGGCGCTGTCGAGGTCTTCGGGCGCAAAAACAGCCCGCATGCCCTTGCCGCCACCACCGAGCACGGCCTTGACCATCACGGGGAACTCGCCCGGCGCGGCGTCCAGCACGGGAATCCCCAGCGACGCGGCCAGCGAACGAGCCCGCCGCTTGTCACCGAGCAGTTCCAGAACGTCGGCGGACGGTCCGACGAACGCCAGGCCGCGCTCCGCACACGCCCGCGCGAAAGCCGCGTTCTCGGACAGGAAGCCCCACCCCGGATGCACCGCGACGCACCCGGAAGCGGCGTCCAGAAGTTGATCCACGTCGAGATAAGGAGAGTCTCCACGCAGTGCGACGGCGCGGTCCGCGAGCGTGACGTGGAGCGAGGAAGCGTCGTCCTCCGCGTACACCGCCACGGTGCGAATGCCCAGGTCAGCGGCCGCACGCAGCACGCGGACAGCGACCTCACCCCGGTTGGCGACGAGCAGCACGGCAATCCTCCTGAGCGACCGCTTAGTATGTGACGGCGGTCGCATGTTGCCATCTGAAGTCAACGGAAGTCCATACGGAACCGATCGGGGGGTTGAGGCGTCAACGGAACGCTTCACCGCATTTGGGCGATTCAGCAGGCAGACTTCCCCGCAAAGATCTGGGCTTCAGGAGGCCGCAGTGGTGTTCAAGAGGATGATGCGCGCGTTCGGCGTGGGCGGGCCGACTGTCGACACGGTGCTCACCAACCCGAACGTGCGTCCGGGCGAGCTCCTGAGTGGCGAGGTGCGCATCGCCGGCGGCGACCACCCCGCCGAGATCGACCACGTCACGCTGGCGCTGCTCACCCGCGTCGAGGTCGAGAGCGGCGACAACGAGTACAACACCAACATGGAGTTCCACAAGTTCTCCGTGGGACAGCGGATCGTCGCCCAGCCGCACCAGAACCTCTCGCTGCCGTTCCAGATCCCGGTGCCGTTCGAGTGCCCGCTCAACGTCGTCGGCGGCATGCAGCTGTCCGGCATGCAGCTGGGCCTGCGCACCGAGCTGGAGGTCCGCGGCGCGGTCGACCCCGGCGACCTCGACCCGATCTGGGTGCACCCGCTGCCGTCGCAGGACGCGGTGCTGCAGGCGTTCGGGCAGATGGGTTTCCGCTTCACCAAGGCGGACAACGAGCGCGGCCGCATCTACGGCGTGCCGCAGGAGCTGCCGTTCTACCAGGAGATCGAGTTCTACCCGCCGCCGCAGTTCGCCGGCCGCCTCAAGCAGGTCGAGCTGACGTTCGTCACGACGCCGCACGAGCTGCACGTGATCCTGGAGGCGGACAAGCGCGCCGGGCTGCTGCGTTCGGGCGGTGACGCGTACGGCCGTTTCGCGGTGTCACACCAGCAGTCGGTCGGGACGGACTGGACCGCCACGATCAACCAGTGGATGGCGCAGGTCTCCGGTAGCCGCTGGTAACGACCGCTCGACGATCTCAAGCTGCGGATCTTGCCGGGTGACGGGATGATTTTCACCGAGATCCCCGAACTGCATCGGGGAGTAGCGGGAGGAGGCGTCCGTGACCATCGAGAGCATTCTCGGCGCGCTCATCATCGGTCTGGTCCTGGGCTTTCTCGGCAAGCTCTTTGCGCCGGGCAAGCAGAACATCCCGATCTGGCTGACTCTGCTGGTCGGTATCGCGGCCGCGTTCGTCGGGTCGTGGATCGCGCGGCTGCTCGGTGTGCAGGACACGCCGGGCATCGACTGGATCGAGGTGATCGTGCAGATCATCGTCGCGGCGATCGGTGTATCCGTCGTGGCAGGTGTGTACGGCCGCAAGTCGGTCAGTTAGCGATTTGGCTAGTTAGCGGGACGCACCATGCGAAGGACGAGGTCGGCGTACAAGGCGCCGATCTCGTCCGGGGTCCGCTTCCCGCCCGGCTGGTACCAGCGCGCGACGTCGATGCACAGCGACAGCACGGCCAGGGTCGCGCCCTTCAGGTCCGGCACGTCGAACGTGCCTTCAGCGACGCCGTCCTCGATGAACGAGCGCATCGTCTGGTCGATCTGCCGGCGCAGCAACGCCACCTCCGCGTGGTGTTCCGGGGAGAGCGCGCCGAGCTCGTACTGCACCACCCGCGCCGTCGTGTGGAACTCCGCGTGCCAGCTCGCGAACGACTTCACCGCGTTGTGCAGCCGTTCCGTCGCGTCACGGCCTTCGATCGACGACAGAGCGGTGAGCGACAGCTCGTGGCCCACGCGGGAGATGTTGAAGAGCAGTTCCTCTTTGGACCGGTAGTGGATGTACACGGCCGCCGGTGACATTCCGGCCAGAGAGGCGATGTCCCGGGTCGTCGTGGCGTGATATCCCTTGCCCGCGAACGCGTGCGCGGCTGCGATGAGCATGCGGCGGGCAGCGTCCGGCGTGACCGCGCGCCAGGTCTCGTCGAGCAGCGCGAACTCGTCCAGGCCGGTCGTCGTCATCGTGCTGCTCCTCGCGTGTTGACAGGTGCAGAATCGTACTGCACGCTAAGCGGGCGCTTAGCGCTAAGCAACCGCTTAGTATGGAGGTAGTCGTGCAGCGGACGCTGTTCAACGAGGATCACGCCGCGTTCCGGGAGTCGGCGAAGGCGTTCGTCGAGCGCACGATCACGCCGAACGTCGAGAAGTTCATCGAGCAGCGCGTGATCGACCGGGACGTCTGGCTGGAGGCCGGCCGTCAGGGCCTGCTCGGCCTGGAGATCCCCGAGGAGTACGGCGGCAGCGGCGCGAACGACTACCGGTTCAACACGGTGTTCGCCGAGGAGCTGTGCCGGGTCAACGCCGCGGTGGCGTCTTCTCTGGGCATCCACGGCGACGTCGTGGCCCCGTACCTCGTCGACCTGTGCACCGAGGAGCAGAAGCAGCGCTGGCTGCCCGGCATGTGCACCGGCGAGATCAAGACCGGCATCGCGATGACCGAGCCCTCCGGTGGCTCCGATCTCGCTGCTTTGAAGACCAACGCCGTCCGGGACGGTGACGACTGGATCCTCAACGGCTCCAAGACGTTCATCACCAACGGCTACACCGCCGACATGATCGTCGTCGCGGCGCGGACCGACCCCTCGAAGGGCGCGCGTGGCATCACGCTGTTCGCCGTCGAGACCGGTATGCCCGGCTTCGAGCGCGGCCGCAAGCTCGACAAGGTGGGCCAGCACCCGTCCGACACCGCGGAGCTGTTCTTCTCCGACGTGCGCCTGTCGCAGGAGCACGTGATCGGCGAGGAGGGCCAGGGCTTCATCTACATGATGGAACGCCTGCCCCAGGAGCGGATCGGCGGCGCAATCTCGAACCTGGCGCACGCGCAGGGCGTCTTCGAGGAGACGCTGGAGTACGTCAAGGAGCGCAAGGCGTTCGGCCAGGCGATCGGCAAGTTCCAGCACAACAAGTTCCTGCTCGCCGAACTGCGCACCAAGCTGGACGTCTCGCAGGCGTTCATCGACGGCCTGACCATGCAGCACGTCCGCGGCGAGCTGACCGCGGTCGAGGCCGCGCAGGCGAAGTACTGGAGCGCCGACATCGAGAACGAGGTCATCGACGCCTGCGTGCAGCTGCACGGCGGCTACGGCTACATGACCGAGTACCGCGTCGCCCGCGCGTGGATGGACGCCCGCGTCACGAAGATCTGGGCGGGCTCCAACGAGATCATGAAGGAACTCATCGGCCGCGACCTGGGCCTGTAAGGGGTGTTCTGTGGCTGAAGCAGTCGTCGTTTCCACCGCGCGTTCGCCCATTGGCCGTGCGCGCAAGGGTTCTCTCGTCTCCATGCGGCCGGACGACCTGGCCGCGCAGGTGATCTCCGCCGCACTGGGCGACATTCCGGCGTCCGAGATCACCGACCTGCACCTCGGGTGCGCCGAACCGCAGGACGAGCACGGGCAGAACATCGCCCGCCGCATCGCCGTGCAGCTCGGGTACGACAACCTGCCCGGCACGACCGTGAACCGGTTCTGCGCCTCTTCGGTGCAGACCGCGCGGATGGCCTTCCACGCGATCAAGGCGGGGGAGGGGCACGGGTTCATCTCGGCCGGCGTCGAGTGCGTTTCGCGGTACATGCACTCGGGTGTGCCGTCGTTCAACCCGTTGTTCGACGAGGCGCAGCAGCGGACGCTCGACACGGCCGCGTCCAACGCCGCGTGGACCGACCCGCGGCTTGAGGGCAAGCTGCCGGACTACTACATCTCGATGGGGCAGACGGCCGAGAACGTCGCCACGCAGATGGGGATCTCGCGGCACGACCAGGACGAGTTCGGCGTGCGGTCGCAGAACCTCGCGGAGAAGGCGATCGGGGACGGGTTCTTCGCCCGCGAGATCACGCCGGTCGTTCTTGCTGACGGCACTGTGGTTTCCACCGATGACGGACCGCGTGCCGGTGTCACGTACGAGGCTGTTGCTTCGTTGAAGCCGTCGTTCCGGCCCGAGGGCACGATCACGGCGGGCAACTGCTGTCCGTTGAACGACGGTGCCGCCGCTGTGGTGATCATGAGCTCGACGCGGGCGAAGGAGCTCGGGCTCACGCCGTTGGCGCGCATCGTGTCCACCGGTGTCTCCGGGCTTTCGCCGGAGATCATGGGTCTCGGCCCGGTCGACGCCACTCGTCAGGCTCTCGGTCACGCGGGTCTGTCCATTTCGGACATCGACCTGGTGGAGATCAACGAGGCGTTCGCGGTGCAGGTGCTCGGCAGCCAGCGTGCTCTCGGCATCGACATTGATCGGTTGAACGTGCACGGTGGCGCGATCGCTCTTGGGCACCCGTTCGGCTCGACCGGTGCGCGGATCATGACGACGCTGATCAACGGCATGCAGGCCCGTGACGCGCAGTTCGGCCTTGAGACGATGTGCGTCGGTGGCGGTCAGGGCATGGCGATCATCCTGGAAAGGCTTTCGTAGTGGGCATCCTGGACAAGTTCCGGCTCGACGGGAAGGTCGCGATCGTCACGGGCGCGTCCTCGGGTCTCGGCGTGGCTTTCGCCAAGGGTCTCGCTGAGGCTGGGGCGGATGTCGTTCTCGCGGCTCGTCGTGCGGACAAGCTGAAGGACACCGCGGCTCTCGTCGAGTCCGTTGGGCGTCGTGCTCTCGTTGTGCAGGCCGATGTTTCGCAGCCCGACGACTGCCGCGAGGTGGCGCGTGCGGCTGCCGAGTTCGGCACGGTCGCTGTGCTCGTGAACAACGCGGGTGTCGCTTCGGCCGTGCCTGCCTCGCGGGAGACGCCGGAGGAGTTCCTCGGCGTCATGGACGTGAACCTCAACGGCGCGTACTGGATGGCTCAGGCCGCAGCTGCGGTGATGAAGTCCGGTGGGTCGATCATCAACATCTCCAGCGTTCTGGGGCTCGTGACCGGCGGTATCCCGCAGGCCGCGTACTCGGCGTCGAAGGCCGGTCTGCTCGGCCTGACGCGGGATCTGGCGCAGCAGTGGACCAGCCGCAAGGGGATTCGGGTCAACGCGATCTGCCCCGGCTTCTTCGCCTCGGAGATGACCGACCAGTACCCGCCCGGCTACCTGGAGAAGATGCAGGCCGCGTTGCCCGCCGGTCGCATCGGTGACCCGGAGGAGCTGGCGGCGGCCGTCGTCTTCCTGGCTTCGCCCGCTGGTGGTTACGTGACGGGCGAGACGCTCGTCGTCGACGGTGGCGCGGTCATCGTCTGACCCTGGCCGCGACGTACAGCTGAGCGAGTCGTCCGGCGTCGAGCACATCGGCGAACACGTCACGCACCCGCTCGGCCAGTTCTGGTGTCTCCTGGCTGTCGCAGAGCAGTGTGGCCGCGTCCATCCCAACGGGGGCGCGGCCCCACTGCTTCCAGTCCAGCAGCCCGAAGTCCGGTCCTCGCAGGTTCGCCCAGCGCAGGTCGCCGTGCGCTGTCTCCCAGCGCCGCACGGTCGGGTTGACCGAGTTCCCGTAGTGCTGCTGGATCCGGCCGGCTACCTCGGCCTGGTCCGTGTTGACGCGGTCTGTGGGCGTCCTTGCGATCGCGTCCGTCGTCTTGCGAAGCTCGGTCCACCACTCGTCCGGCAGGCTCAAGGCTTCGGCGGGCGAACCTGGCATCAGGGTCATCAGCTCGGCCCGCTGCCGCCGCCAGTCCTCCCACTCGTGGACGTCGAGAACGTATGGCTTTCGCACGTCTGTGAACGCGTTGGCGGCGAAGTTGCCGGTCCAGAGCGCGTCGCCCGCCCACTGCTCCTCCTCGGACACGACCCGGAGCCAGAGCGTTCGTTCGACGGGCGCGCCGATCGACCGGTCCTGCCAGCCGAACCTGGGCGGACCGGTGACGGCGAGCCCGAAGTGCGCGGCGGCGTGGGCGAGGTTCTCGTGCATCCACTGCCGGAACCTGATGCCTGCCTGGATGAGCTGTTCCTGCACGACTTCATTGGTACCGCTTGGAATCACTCCAAGTAAGTCGGTGGACACGTCCGGGACGATCAGCACGTGATATCACTGGATCAGGTACTGGTCGTCGACGTGGAGTCGACGTGTTGGGAAGGATCTCCGCCGCCGGGTGAAGTGTCGGAGATCATCGAGATCGGGCTCTGCCCGGTGGAGGTTTCCACCGGCGTGCGCGGAGAGCGGCGCAGCGTGCTGGTGCGGCCTTCGCGGTCTTCCGTCAGTGCGTTCTGCACGCGGTTGACGACGCTGACGCAGGAGCAGGTCGACGGTGGCGTCTCGTTCGCCGAGGCGTGCACGTTGCTGCGCAAGGAGTTCCGGTCGGATCGCCGGGTGTGGGCGTCGTACGGCGACTACGACCGCAAGATGTTCGAGCGCCAATGCGCGTCGTTCGGCGTGGGGTATCCGTTCGGGCCGAGGCACGTCAACGTGAAGACGCTCTTCGCTCTCTCGCACGCGTTGAAACGCGAAGTCGGGATGGCCGAAGCGATGCGCATCGCCGGGCACGAGCTCGACGGCACCCATCACCGCGGCCACGACGACGCCTACAACATCGCAGGTCTGCTGGCGGAGTTGATTTCACCTGTTCGGAGGATTCCAGTCGACGCCGACCGTGCAGACGCGGATCGCGTCCCGCCACACCGTGACGGCGAACGTGCCCGCAGCCGCTGACACTCGGGTGAGGTAGTCGGTGGCGCAGGCGACGGTGTAGCGGGCCTTCCAGTCGTCTTCTTTCCTTATGTACCAACCATGATCTTCCACGGTCTCGACGTAGGCGAGGGTCATCCGGCCGTTCTGGCTGCGGCGGTGGTACTGGATGCTGTGGACGTACTCCATGGCTTGGACGGTCCTCAGCAGACTTCGCCAGCGTGATTCACGAATGTCAGATCTGATCCGTAACGTTTGGGGCTATGTCCGACCCCACCTTCCGCCAGGCGCGCCTAGGCGAGGCGCTGAAGAGGCTGCGTGAGCAGGCGGGGCTCAGCCAGCGGGACGCAGCGGACCGGCTCCGCTACAACTACCAGAAGCTGAGCCGCATCGAGAACGGTCAGCTGCCGGACTATCACGGCCTGCGGGCGATGCTCGACCTCTACGGCGTGATCGTGGCTGAGGAACCGCCGTTCATCGACATGTGGGAGCGCGCCAACGAGAGGGGTTGGTGGCACCCCTACGGCCCGGACAAGAACGGCTACATCAGCCTGGAACACGACGCCATCCGGGTGAGTGCGTTCTCGCTCGGCTACATCCCAGGTCTGCTGCAGACCGAGCGCTACATGCGTGCGGTGTTCGTGGGATGGCATGTACAACGCTCGCGGAGATGGATCGAGGACCAGATCGCGATCCGAATCCGGCGGAAACAACGCCTGGCCGGCGACGATCCACTTGAGTATCACGCGGTCATCGCGGAGACCGCCTTCCGGCACGCCGACCGGGAGCAGTTGCTGCACATCAACGAAATGGCGCAGCTGGCCAACGTGACGGTGCAGGTGCTGTCGGATTCGGCGGGACTGAACGACGGGCACACGGGAGCGTTCGTCCTCCTGGATTTCGCCTACCCCGGAGAAATGTCGGTGCTTTACGTCGAGCATCCCGCGGGTTCCACACACGTCGAGGAAATCGAGCAGGTGAAGGCCAGTAAACTGGTCTTCAAGCACCTCTCGAAACTGGCGTTGACTCCCGACGAGTCGGCCGAGTGGATCGGGAGGCTGGCTGCCGAGAGGTAGGGATCAATCGTGTCCGCTGTGTGGCGCAAGAGCAGCCGCAGCAACGGGTCGCAGGACGCCGACTGCGTGGAGATCGCTCTGGACGGCTCCGCTGCCCGCATCCGTGACTCGAAGGGCCTGGCGGACGCCACGGTTGCGGCGCCCGCCTGGGCCGCGTTCCTCGACACCGTCAAGGGTGACCTGTTCAGAAGGTGATGACGTCGGCCGTGTCCGGGTTCGCCTTGCCCGCGAGCACGGCCTGCCACACCTCGACGAGCTCGTCCGGGCCGCTGTGCCGTGCGATGCCGACCCAGTCGCCTGCCTGGGCGGTGAAGGCGCGCCAGGCCGCTCCGAAGCGCTCAGCGAGGCCCTCGGGGCCCCAGTCGGCCGAGCGCTTGCGGAGCTGTTCCGGGGCGAAGAAGAACTGCGAGCGCGGGTCCGACGACGGCTTCTGCTGGGTGAGGCCGATCGAGATGTCCTTGACGAGCGAGGAGCCGAGGCGGTCGTGCAGCGTTGAGCGCACGTCGGCTGAGCCGCTGAAGTCGAGGTACACGCTGGGTTCGACGTCCACGGCCGCGTCGTAGGGGAGCACGGTGTCGTAGAGGCCGAGGCTCTCGGTGAACTCGACGTTGCGCGGCGAGGTGAGGCCCACCAGCCGCACGCCGGAACCGCGCAGGCACTGGGCGGTGCCGAACGCGGTCTTGCTGGAGGCGGAGGAGATCACGACCGTGCGGGCGCCGTAGAAGTCGTTGTCCGCCAGTTGGTCGGCGAGCAGGAACGACGTCATGAACAGCGGCCGGAACAGCACCTGGAGGTCTTCCTGCTGCGGGTCGTAGGCCGGGTCCGTGGACGTCACCAGGTAGCCGTTGTAGACGCCGGGGAGCTCGGCGCGGTGGTCGGCGGTGTCGACGAAGCCGGACGACGTCAGCTTGGCGCGGACGACGAGGTGGCTCGACATCGGCAGGTAGCCGTAGACGCGGGTGCCGGGTGGCAGGGAGTCCAATGTGGAGTCGACCACGTCGGCGAAGCCCCACAGCGGGATGACGCCCTTGCCCTCGGCGGTGGTGGGGAAGAACTTCCAGTAGCCGATGAGGTCGCCGATCACGCCGTAGGTGACGTTGTTGGCGGTGAGGCCGGCGTGGCTGACGCGCAGCAGCACCTCGCAGTCGCCCAGCTCGGGGGAGAGTTCGTCGTGCAGGACTTCGGTTTTGGTGAGGTCGTCGCGGTCGACGACGACGGTCCAGCGACTGATCATTGCCAGGATTCTCCTTGGTCGGGAGGTACGCTCCGGTCGTGACCGTGCCTGAAAGACTGATCGACGCCGCCACCCGCCTGTTCGCGGACAAGGGGTACGAACGCGTCGCCGTGCAGGAGGTCGTGGAGCGCGCCGGGGTCACCAAAGGCGCTATGTACCACTACTTCGGGTCGAAGGACGACCTTTTGCACGAGATCTACGGGCGGTTGCTGCGGATGCAGACCGAACGGCTCGACAAGATCGCGGAAGGTGCCGGGCCGATCACCGAACGGCTGCGCGAGGCGGCCATCGACGTGATCGTCACGAGCGTCGAGAACTTCGACGCCGCCAAGGTGTTCTTCCGGTCGATCGATCATCTCTCCGCAGAGAAGCAGAAGGAAGTGCGGGCGGAACGGCGGCGCTACCACGAGAAGTTCCGCGGTCTGGTCGAGGAAGGGCAGCGGGACGGGGTCTTTCGCACGGACGTGCCCGCGGACCTGGCCACGCACTACTTCTTCGGCTCGTTGCACCACCTGGGGACGTGGTACCGCCCGGACGGGGAGATCCCGGCCGGGCGGCTGGCAGAGCACTACGCGGATCTGCTGATCCACTCGATCAAGGAACAATGACGCTGACGATCTCGGCCACGCAGGCTGGCTTGTCGTTGCCCTCGATCTCGATGACGACCTTGGTCACGAGCTGCTTGCCCAGCGAGATGTCCGAGATGTCCAGCAGCTCGACCGAAGCGCGGACGCGAGCTCCCACGAGCACCGGCTGCGGGAAGCGGACCTTGTTGCTGCCGTAGTTGACGCCCATCTTGATGTTCTTGACGGTGTAGATGTCGCGAACCAGGAACGGGACGAGCGACAGCGTCAGGTAGCCGTGCGCGACCGGGCCGCCGAACGGGCCCTTCTTGGCCTTCTCGACGTCGATGTGGATCCACTGGTGGTCCAGCGTCGCGTCGGCGAACAGGTTGACCTGCTCCTGCGTGACCTCGTGCCACTCGCCGAAGCCGAGGTGCTCGCCCTTCGCCGCGACGAGCTCGTCAACACCCTCGAATACGCGCATCGATCAGTCCTTCGGTCCGCCGGCGACGTAGATGACCTGGCCGGACACGAACCCGGCGCCCTCGCTGACGAGGAACGACGCGGTGTGCGCGATGTCCTCGGGCTGGCCGACGCGCGCGACCGGGATCGTCTGCGCGGCACCGTTGAGCAGGTCCTCGAACGAGATCTTCATGCGCTCGGCGGTCGCCTTGGTCATCTCGGTGGCGATGAAGCCGGGCGCGATCGCGTTGACCGTGACGCCGAACTTGCCGAGCTCGATCGCGAGGGTCTTGGTGAAGCCCTGCAGACCGGCCTTGGCGGCGGAGTAGTTGGCCTGGCCGCGGTTGCCGAGCGCACTCGTGCTCGACAGGTTGACGATGCGGCCGAAGCCTTCCTTCGTCTGGTGGGCCTGGACGGCCTTGCTCATCAGGAACGCGCCGCGCAGGTGCACGTTCATGACCGTGTCCCAGTCGCTCGCGGTCATCTTGAACAGCAGGTTGTCGCGCAGCACGCCGGCGTTGTTGATCAGCACGGTCGGTGCGCCGAGCTGCTCGGCGACCTTCGCGACCGCGGCGTTGACCTGCTCCTCGTCGGACACGTCGACCTTGAGGCCGATGGCGCGCCCACCGCCCGCGACGATCTTGTCGGCGCCGTCGAGCACACCCTGCTCGTCGAGGTCGAGCAACGCGACGGCCAGGCCGTCCGCGGCGAGACGCTGCGCGACCGCGGCACCGATGCCACGAGCCGCGCCGGTGACGATCGCAACCCTGTCGGCCACGGGTCCTCCTTCGTTGGGGGATGGTGAGCTAAGCAAGCGCTTAGTAACGTACCTATCAGTCCGCTTGACGTCCAGCGTCGTGCGGACGACCATACCGACTGGTCGGAATGTTGCGATAGATGGAGGCAGGTGCCCGTGGAACTCACCGGCAAAGTCGCACTCATCACGGGTGGGTCGAACGGCATCGGTGCCGCGGCCGCCCGGCGCCTGGCATCGCTCGGCGCGCGGGTCGTGGTGGCCGACGTGGACGTTGAGCAGGGCAAACTCGTCGCCGACGAGGTCGGTGGCGTGTTCGTACGCTGCGACGTGACCCAGCCCGCCGACTCCGCTGAGGCGGTCGCGGTCGCGGTGCGGGAGTTCGGCGGGCTCGACATCGCGTTCCTGAACGCCGGTATCGGCACCGGGTGCTCGTTGGGCGACGACTTCGACGTGGAGACGTACCGGCGCGCGATGGCCATCAACCTCGACGGGGTGGTCTACGGCGCGCACCACGCGTTGCCCGAGGTTCAGAAGCGCGGTGGCCAGATCATCGCCACGGCCTCGATGGCAGGGCTCATGCCGATGCCCGGCGACCCCGTGTACGGCGCCAACAAGGCTGCTGTCGTGGCCCTCGTGCGTGCGCTGGCCGGCGCCCACTCCGACATCCGGGTGAACGCCCTCTGCCCGGCGTTCGCCGACACCAACATCATCACGCCGCTGCGGTCGACGCTGGACGAGATCGGCATGCCGATCCTGCCCGTTTCTGCTGTGGTGGACGCGTTCATGTCCATTGTGGAGGGCTCGGGAACCGGCGAGGCCTGGTTCGTGCAGTCCGGCAGGGAGTCGGAGCCGTTCGGCTTCCGCAACCCGCCCGGGCCGCGCGCCGCTGACGGGTCGCGCCTCGAAGCCGCCAAGAAGGACCCCATTTCCATCGCGCTCAAGGAGAGCTGACGTGCGTGCTATTCAGATCACCGAGTTCGGTGGACCCGAGGTGCTCCAGCAGGTGGAGCTGCCCGACCCGGTGCCGGCCGAGGGCGAGGTGCTGATCAACGTCAGCCGTGCCGGGCTCAACTACGCCGACACGCACCAGGCGGAGAACTCGTACCTGGCGAAGATGACGCTGCCGCTCGTGCCCGGTGGTGAAGTCGTTGGTACGACTGAGGACGGTCGTCGAGTTGTCGCGCTGACGAAGAACTCCGGCGGGTATGCGGAGAAGGCTGTCGCTCCCGCGCTCACGACGTTCGACGTGCCGGACGGTGTGGACGACCTCACCGCCCTGTCGTTGATCGTGCAGGGCGCCACCGCGTGGCTGCTGCTGCGGAAGTCGACTCACCAGGAGCCCGGTGAGTCGGTCGTCGTGCACGCGGCTGCCGGTGGTGTCGGCACGATTGCCGTGCAGCTGGCCAAGTTGTGGGGTGCCGGCCGGGTGATCGCCACCGCTTCTTCCGATGACAAGAGGAAGTTGGCGCTCGACCTCGGCGCCGACGTGGCGATCGACTCGCGGGCCGAGGACATGACCGCGGCGTTGATCGAGGCGAACAACGGCCGGCGGGTGGACGTCGTGCTGGACATGACCGGGGGTGCTACCACTGATCAGTCGCTGGTTGCGCTGGCTCCGTTCGGGCGGCTTGCGTTTTATGGCATGGCCTCGCGGGAAAGGCCGAAGCCGGTCGATCTCGGAGCGCTGCTCGTGCACTCCACGACCGTTGCGGGTATGTGGCTGCCGCACGCCCTGAAGGTGCGCGACGCCGAGCACGGAACGTTGGCTCACCGCGCGATGGCCGAGCTGTTCCAGCTCGTCGTCGACGGCAAGCTGAAGGCCGTCCCGGGTGGCGAGTACGGCATGGGCGACATCCGCCAGGCCCACGAGGACCTGCGCTCCCGCAAGACCGCGGGCAAGCTGGTGCTCGACCCGTCGCGATAAGAACGCAGAGAGGGGGCGGTCCGCTGGTGCGGGCCGCCCCCTTTCGCGTGCGCTGGGCTTACTCGGAGAGCTCGGCCAGCTGCGCCTTCACCCTGGCGAGCTCGGCCTCGAGCTCCTCCATGCGGGTGCGGTGCTGGTCGCGGGCCGCCTCCAGGACGCCCTCGATGCCCTCGGCGATGTCCGCGTGCAGTTCCTTGGCCGCCTTGGCCACGGCGATGGCCGGGATCACCAGGCCCGACACGACGCGCTGCGTGCCGTGGACCAGGTCGGCCTGCCATTCGCCCTCGGCGGTACCGGTCACCGTGAGCGTGAGCTCCACGGTGCGGGTCTTCTTCGCCGTGCTCTTGGCGCGGGCGGCGGGCTTCGGCTTCTCGGCCTTGGGAGCCGGAGCCTCTACCGGCTTCGCAGCCTCGGCCACGGGGGCCGGCGCGGGGGTTTCCTCCACGACGGTCTCCTCGACTGCCTCGACCTCGGTGAGCGTGTCCGACACGATCAGGTTCCTCTCTCCGCAACGACGTGACCCGCCGCACATGCTAGAACACCTGTTCGATCAGGCGGCGATGGGGTCGACGGAGAGCCTAGTCAGTACGGCGGGAGCTGCACGCGCCACTGCCGTTCTACGTCGATGACACCTGGCACGGCCTGCAGTGCGGGGATCGAGCGGACCTCGACCGTGCCGGTCACCACGCCGAGGGCATCCAGGACCGTGTCGACGACCAGGCCGGCCTCCCGCAGGCCGTCGAGTACCTTCGGGAGGCTGCCTTCGGTCACGGAGACCATCACCTGGTCCACCGAAGTGGTCATGGCGCCTGGACTAGCCCACCGCCGACGTCGGTGGACGGGAGGGCCAGGCGCTGGGCGGTGAGGGCCAGGCGCGCCCAGAGCTCGAAACCGCGGGCGCCGGTCTTCTCGGCGATCAGGACCGCCACGCCCGCCGCGTGCGGGGTGGCCATGGAGGTGCCGCGCAGGCGGGCGTACTTCTCCGGGAGCTTGAAGGAGGAGTAGACGTCCACGCCGGGGCCCGCCACGTCGACCTGGCCGATCTTGTCGACCGTGCCGGACGAGAAGAACGCGATCGCGCGGTTCACGTCGATCGCGGCCACGGCGATGATGGACGGGCAGCGGGCCGGGTGGCCCACCGGGGCGACCTTGGCCGGGCGGTTGGAGGCGTTGCCCGCCGCCGCGATGATCAAGGTTCCCTTGGCCATGGCGCGCTGGGCCACGGTCTCGTAGATCTGCGAAGCGGGCGTGCCGGGGGCGACGTCGGCGCCCAGGGACATCGAGATGACCGCGCAGCCGTTGGCGACCGCCCAGTCGATGCCCGCGAGGATGCCGCCGTCGGAGCCGGAGCCCGCGTTGGACAGGACCTTGCCCGCGAAGATCTCGGCCTCGTAGGCGATGCCGTAGCCGGGGGCCGTGGCGGGCTTGCGCGGGCCCGCGGACGTGCCGATGCAGTGCGTGCCGTGGCCGTGGCCGTCCTGCACGTCCTCGCCGGTGATGAACGACTTCGTGGTGATCGTGCGGCCGGCGAAGTCCGGGTGGTTCTTCTCGAAGCCGGTGTCCAGCACGGCGATCTTCACGCCCTTGCCGGTGGCCGTGCTGACGTCCGCGCCGACGGCCTGAAGGCCCCAGGTCAGCACGGACTCGTCGGCTTCAGGTTCGACGTCGTCCTCGGCTGGTGCCGCGTCGAACACGTGCACGACGCGTTCCGGTTCGACGATCAGCACCGGACCGGGGCCTTCGGCGGCGCCGTTCAGCCCGGCCAGCAGGTTCGGGTCTCCGGACACCACCGCGACGCCGAGCTCCGGGAACACCTCCAGGGTGTCGGAGCCGAGGTCGCCGGTGTTCGGGTCGAACCCGGCGATCGCGCCGAGCTCGGCCACCCCCTCATCGACGGCGTCTTCCTGCAACAACACCAGGAACCGGCCGGTGGTCTCCACTTCCGCGGGTTCGGTCATGACGTTCGCCCCACTCTCCGTCTAGCTCTCACTAGAGAGTCGTCACTTCGGGGCAGTTGTTTCAGGCCAATTGGCGTCTGCGCTGAAAGAATTCCCCGATTGGCTCAACGTACTTGGCCGCGATCGGCCCCAGGATCGCCATCAGCAGCACGTAGGCGGTCGCCAGGGCGGCCAGCCGCTCGTCCACCTGCCCGGACGCCACGGCCAGGCCCGCGATGACGATGGAGAACTCGCCGCGCGCCACGAGGGCCGCGCCCGCGCGCATGCGGCCCATCTTGCCGATGCCCTGCCGTCGTGCCGCCCACCAGCCCGTGACGACTTTGGTGACGGTCGTGATGGCGGCGAGGGCCAGCGCGATTCCAAGAACAGGTGGAATCGACTTGGGGTGCGTGTTGAGCCCGAAGACGACGAAGAACATCGCGGCGAACAGGTCCCGGAGCGGTTCGAGCAGGCGGGTGGCGTTCTCGGCCGTCGAGCCGGAGATCGCGATGCCGAGCAGGAACGCGCCGACCGCCGCCGAGACCTGCAGCTGCGAGGCGACACCGGCGACCAGGAGGGCTGAGCCGAGCAGCTTGAGCAGGAAGACCTCGTGGTCCGGACTGTCCACAATGGCCGAGATGAACCGGCCGTACTTGAGCGCCACCACCAGAACCACGGTGATCGCGAGCAGTGAGATGCCGACCGACGTGAGCCCGCCGAGGAAGCTCACGCCCGACAGCACGGCGGTGAGCACCGGCAGGTAGACGGCCATCGCGAGGTCTTCGAACACCAGCACGGACAGCACGACCGGCGTTTCGCGGTTACCGAGCCGCCCGAGGTCGCCGAGCACCTTCGCGACGATGCCGGACGACGAGATGTAGGTGACGCCGGCCATCGCCAGCGCCGCGATCGGGCCCCAGCCCAGCAACAACGCCGCGATCGCGCCCGGTGCGGAGTTGAGGACGAGGTCGAGCACGCCCGCCATCCACGAGCGCTTCAGGCCCGTGGTGAGCTCGGAAGCCGAGTACTCCAGGCCGAGGAGCAGGAGCAGCAGCACCACGCCGATCTCGCTGGCGATGTGGGTGAACTCGTCGATTCCGTGTAATGGCACGAAACCGCCGGAGCCGAACGCCAACCCGCCGATCAGGTAGAGCGGGATCGGCGAGATGCCGATCCGGCGAGCGACGCGACCGAGGAGACCAAGACCGAAGAACACGCCACCGAGCTGGATCATGGCGAGAGTTGTCTCGTGCACTGTGCTTAACCGCCGTGGAGGATCTGCGCGGCGGCGTCGAGGCCGTCCACGGTACCGACGACGACAGCGAGGTCGCCGTTCTCGAAGAGGAAGTCGGGGCCGGGCGACGGATGCGCGTTGCCCGAGCGCACGACGGCCACGATGGACGCACCGGTCCTCGTGCGCAGAGCGGTCTCGCCGAGGCTGTGGTTCGCGAACGCGGTGACCGGCAGCTGACGCGTGGTGATGCCGCTGATGTCGCGGTGCTCCTCGCGCAGGTGGGCGACGAGCTGCGGCGCGCCGAGCAGGCCCGCGAGGGTGCTCGCCTCTTCCGGTGAGAGGGGTATCGAGGCGGCGCAGGAGTCGGGATCGCTCGCTTTGGAGAGGATCAGCTCGAACCGGCCGTCCCGGTAGGTGATCACGCCGACGCGGCGTCCGGCGCGGATCATGAAGTCCTGGCGCGTTCCGATACCCGGAAGGGGCGTGATCTCTACGTTCACACAGATCATGATACGGGGATGACTCTGCGAGTACGCCCAGTGCGACGGGGGTGGGTGGTGCGCGACCGCGTGCCCGGCCCGGATGTCGACGAGTTCGCCGAACCCGGACAGGTCATCGGCGCGCTCGCCAGAGCTCCGCACGGCACGTTGCTGGCCGTTCAGCACCCGCATCGCACGCCCGCGGCACTCGCGGCGGGTACCGGGCTGCTCGACGCGCTGCCGCACGCGCGGGCCGAGCTCGCGGCGTTGATCCGGCGGGCGTACCGCGAGGTGACCGACGTCGTGGCGCCGTACCGGGTGGACGGACCGGATGGGACGGCGTGCGGGGTGTTGTGCCTCGTCGACCCGGACGCGATCGCGCACACCGAGGACGTCTACCCGGACGTGGTCGCCGAACGCGGTCAGGTGCTGGCTTCGTTGGGGTGTGCGACGAGCGCGGCCATGCTCATTCCCGTCACGCCGCACGATGGGCTGACGTCGTTGGTGCTCGGCATGACGGACGAACCCGCGGTGTCGCTTGTGGACTCCGGTGGGCGCAGGCACTGGGTGTGGCTGGTCGGGCCCGGTGAGTTGCAGGACGAGTTCCTCGAAGCGGCAGGTGCGCATCCGCTGCTCGTGGCGGACGGGAACCACCGGGTGGCGGCGGCGCGGTCGGCCGGGCTGTCCGGGTTGCTGGCGCTGGTGACGTCCGGGCCGGGGTTGCGGGTCGGGCCGATCCACCGCGCGATCGTCGGCACCGGGTTGGGCGCGTCCGATCTGGTGACGGCGTGGGAACGAGTCGGGCTGACGGTGTCGTCGTTGCCGTACGTGGTCGAGCCGGAGCCCGGGGTCGTCGTGGTGCGCTGCGCGGACGAGGTGCTGCGGGTCGAACTGCCTGCGGGGCAAGGGATCGACCACGCGGTGGTGGAGTCGTTGCTGCTGGACGCGGCGCTCGGGCTGGACCCCGAAAGTCCTTGCGTGCGGCCGGTCGCGGACCCTTCGGTGGAAGCCGAAGCGGTGCTGCTGATCGCGCCGGTGCCGCTGGCGGAAGTGCTGGCGGGCACCAAGATGCCGCGCAAGAGCACGTATTTCACGCCCAAGCCGCGCAGCGGTCTTCTGTTGGCGGACCTCCAACCGTAGGGCCCTGCCGGGCGGGTTCGTTCGGCCCTGTTGACCGGTCAACCGCGCGGTGAGACTTCACGGCATGCGCCAGGACGCGTCACCCTCGTTACCGCCGCCCCACTCGAAGATCGGACTTGTGCACGTCAGGCACCTGAGGGCGATGACTGCGGCGTTGCGTGCCGTCGACTACCGCTACGGCGGTGGATCGTGCCGCACGCAGGTGCAGGCTCTGTTGTCCTGGTGTGACAAGGCGTTCGCGCACTCGGCCAGTGCCGCGGTACGCCGTGATTTCAGCAGTGCCATCGCGGAACTGCACGCACTCGCGGGCTGGACCGCTTTCGACGCCGGGCTCGGTGGGTCCGCGCACCGCCACTTTCATCTCGCCCTGAACTTCGCCCAGGACGGTGATCTGGTGGCCAACATCCGCTATCGGATGGGGCGGGTCCACCTGCACCACGGTGGGCCCGCCGAGGCGCTCGGCATGTTCCGGCTGGCCGGGCTCGTCTCGACCAGTCACCACACCAACGCGATCCTGGCCGCGAACCAGGCGTGGTGCTACGGCGAGCTGGGGCAGCGCGTGCCCGCGCTGGCGATGCTCGGGCGTGCGCACGACGAGTTCGCACGCGCGGATGTGAACAGTGCGGCGCCGTGGGCGGCGTTCTTCGACGTGCACGACCTCGCGGGCATCACTGGTGCCGTCTACACGACGCTCGGGCGCACGGTGGACGGGAGTTTCGCGCGGCCGGCCATCACGTCGTTGGGGCAGGCCGTCCAGGGTTATCGCGATGACATGGCACGCAGCAGGACGTTCGCTCTCATCGCGTTGTCGCTCAACCATCTCGTGGACGGAGATGCGGACGAGGCGGCGACGGTCGCGGCGTTGGCCATCGTGCAGTCCGGAGACGTGCTGTCCGCACGCACGCGCAAGAAACTGGAGCCGTTGCACGCCGAGGCGGGCAGACGCCGTGCTACGAGGCTGAGAGAGCTGATCACGCCGTTGCTGACGGCTCCGTCGCACGCCGCGTGATGAGCGCGCAGACCCGGTGGTTTCCGGCGGTCCCGGGGTCGTTGCCCGAGATCCGGGCCTTCGTGCGCGAACTCGCCGGAGAGTCGGGCCTGAACGGGGACGACGCGCGGGATGTGCTGCTGGCGGTGTCCGAGGCGGCGGACAACGCGGTGCGACGAGCCGGGGCGTCCGTCGTCGGGGTGACCTGGGAGCCGGCTGATCACGCGGTGTTGCTGACCATCGAGGACGACGGGGTGTTCGACCTCGAAGCCGGGCCTGCCGCCCGGCCGCTGGGGCTGCGGCTGCTGTTCGGCATCGCCGACGAGGTGCAGGTGCGGCCCGGCAGACCGACCTGGCCCGGAACGGTCGTGCGAGCGCTCGTCCGGGTCTGGTCACGTGCGGGCGTCCCGGACCTGCCCGCGCCATCGGGACGCCCGCGCGTGTTGCTCGTGGACGGCGACAGGTTCTCCGGCCAGTCGCTGGCCGCGTTCCTGCACGCGGAGGGCTACGACGTGACGCTCGTGACCTCCGTGGCCGCCGCCGAGCCGATGCTGGAGAGCCCTCCGGCACTGGCGGTCGTGGATCTGCTGACGTCTCATGGTGAGGGGACACGGTTCGCAGCCGTCGCACGGACGTTCGGAGTGCCGGTTGTAGCCGTTTCGGCGATCGAGCCGGCCACTCACGTTGCCGATGCTTACTTACCGAAACCGGCGCATCCACTTCGCGTGCTCGCGGCGGTGCGCGACCTGCTGTCTCCCGACTCGTGAGGCACACGCGATGGAACCCGAACCAGGCTTGCTGGAGGTGCGCCGCCGGGGCGCGGTGGTGTCGCTCGCCGGTGAGGTCGACCTGAACACCAGCGAACTGCTGCGGTCCGAACTGGCTCTGGCCTGTGCGTTCGGGGACGGTCTCGGCGATGTCGTGATCGACTTCTCGGACCTGACGTTCATCGGGTCGAGCGGGCTGCACGTGCTGATCGAGACCGCGACGGCGCTGGGGGAGCGGCGGCTGGTGCTGCTCGGCGGCGGGTGGGCCGTGTACGTCGTGAACCTGCTCGGTCTCACCCTGCGGTATCCCAACATCGTAGTTGACCGATGAGTTAGTTTTCCTGATTGCCGCGGGTCCTGGATGTTCCGTCGAGTGATGGGACGTTCATGCGCAGACCTGTGCTCTTGGTGGTTGCTTTAGTTGCGTTGGGACTACCGGCGGTGGCTTCCGCCGCTCCTCCACCGGCCGATCGGGTGATCACGTTGATCACCGGGGACGAGGTGGTGCTCACCGGGTCGTCCCGGGTCGCGGTGCGGCCAGGGCCTGGGCGGTCTTCGGTGAGCTTCCTGCAGCAGACCGGCACTGCGGACATCTCGATCGTGCCGTCGGACGCGGCGCCGTTGCTGCGGGACGGGCGGCTGGATCCGCGGCTGTTCAACATCTCGGAGCTGGAACGGCAGGGGTTCGCCGGGTCCGCGCTGCCGCTGATCGTGTCGGGCCTGCCCGGGATCCGGTCGCTGAAGTCGTTGGACGCGACCGCAGTTCGTGCTTCCGCTGACGTGTGGCAGGCGGCGGTGCACGGGTCGGCTCGGGTGTGGCTGGACGGGCGGGCGCGGGTGGTGCTGGACCAGAGCACGCGGCAGATCGGGGCGCCCGCGGCGTGGGACGCGGGGATCACCGGGTCCGGTGTGACGATCGCTGATCTGGATGGTGGCTGGGATCCCGCGCATCCTGATCTCGGTGCCGTCGCGGAGGCGCGTGACTTCACCGGGACGGGGATTCGCGACGGGTACGGGCACGGGACGCACACCGCGTCGATCATCGCTGGGCGTGGTGCTCGGTACCGTGGTGTCGCGCCGGACGCACGGTTGCTGGTGGGCAAGGTTTGCACCGATGACGGCAGCTGTCCCGAGTCGGCGATCATCGCCGGGATGGAGTGGGCTGCTTCGTCTGGTGCCACTGCGGTGAACCTGTCGTTAGGTGGTTCTCCTACCGATGGCACTGACCCGATGTCGTTGGCCGTCAACGCTTTGACGGCGAAGTACGGGACGTTGTTCGTCGTGGCGGCGGGCAACTCCGGTGCGCCGGGCACTGTCGGGACGCCTGGCGCGGCTGACGCGGCGTTGACCGTGGGGTCGGTGACGAAGCAGGACGCGTTGAGCTCGTTCTCGTCTCGTGGGCCTCGTGTTGGGGACTACGCGGTGAAGCCGGACGTTGCGGCGCCGGGGACTTCGATCGTGGCGGCGCGGGCTGCGGGGACTTCGATGGGCACGCCTGTTGACGCTCTGTACACGTCGGCTTCTGGCACTTCGATGGCCACTCCGCACGTGACCGGTGCGGTGGCGTTGCTGAAGCAGGCACATCCGTCTTGGCGTGCCGGCGAGCTGAAGTCCGCTGTGATGGCTTCGTCTTTCGACTTGGGACTCTCGGTGTACGAGCAGGGTGCTGGGCGGCTGGATGTTGCGCGCGCGTTGGGACAGTCGGTGACTTCGTCGCCTTCTTCTTTGTCGTTCCCGTTCGATGCGTGGCCTTTGGGTGCGGTGACGCGCACGGTGACCTACTCGAACGCTTCGGCCGCGCCGGTTTCGCTGGCGTTGAAGGCTCCTGCCGGACCGTTCTCGTTGAGCGCGTCTTCTCTTGTGGTTCCGGCTGGTGGCACGGCTTCCGTTGACGTGACCTTCACTCCTGGTGCTGCTGGCCAGTTCGGTGGTTCGTTGGTCGCCACTGGTTCAGATGTTGTTGTTCGGACGCCTGTGGGTGCGGTGGTGGAGGAGGAGAAGTACACGCTGTCGTTGGACGTCGTGGGTCGTGACGGTGCTGATCCGTGGTTCGCGACCGTGCAGGTGATCGACGTGGCCACTGGTATCTCGCACGGGTACTTCTTCACCGATGGCGCTCATGGGTCTGTGCGGGTGCCCAAGGGGCGTTATGACGTGCATGCGATGGTGAACGGGTACAAGCGGGACACGACTCTGATGTCGTCGCCGGAGGTTGTTGTTGGTGGCGACACAACGGTTCGGTTCGATGCGCGGTCAGCGTCTGCCTTGTTGCCCAAGGTGGATCGGCCGGGTGCGAAGGCCGGGATGTTCCTGCTGTCGCTGTACTCGGGCAATGCCTCGCGGTCGACCGGGATCGGGTTGATCTCGTCGGTTGGCGGCGACACGTTCGTGGCACCTACGCGTGCTGTCTCGGGGCGGATCTTCCAGTTCTGGTACCAACCGGTGCTCGTGGCTTCCGATGCCGTGTACAACCTGATGTTCGTGCGGGACGGGGCGATTCCGGATCCCGATTCTCTCGTGGTGCACGACTCTTCTTTGGCTCGGGTACATGCGACTTATCAGTCGCAAGGTGGCACACCGGCCGTTGGTGTGCGTGGCGGGTATGGCTACTACAAGGGGGTTGCGCCTTCCGTGACCGTGTTGCTCGACATGCCGGTACCTACTACGCGGACCGAGTTCTACACGCCTGGGCCGGATGTGGAGTGGGACAGCACGTTCGGCTTCCGCGGTGGTGGTTGGGGTGAGTATCAGCGGTCGCCCAAGCGTGCGTATTCGGCGCGTTCGTACACGGTGGTGTGGAACAGGTCGCCGCTTGGGCCGTCGCTGGGGTCCTATGAGGACAACTGGGGGCTGTCGCGGACCGGTGATGTTCTGAACGCCTCGATCCCTTTGTTCTCCACCGCGGGTGAGTGGGCGTACACCGAGTCGTGGGGTTCCTACGCCAACGCTTCTACCACGTTGTCGTTGGACGGCAAGGAGGTCGCTTCCTCGTCATATCCCGGCTGGATCGCCACTCCGGTGCCTGGTGCCGGCAAGTACACGTTGTCCACCGTGACGGACCGGCCTGCGCCTTACTCGGCGTTCGGTACGCACGCTTCGGCTTCGTGGACGTTCAACTCGCCCGGCACCACTGCTGAGAAGACCGCGCTGCCGTTGATGGTCGTGCGCGCGTCGGGTCGCACGGACAGCGAGGGCTTGGCGCCGTCCGGCCGCGCGTTCCTGCTCGATCTGAAGGTTTCCAAGCAGAAGGGCGCTGTGTACGGCCGTGTAGGTGTACCGCGCGTGGAGGTGTCCTACGACGACGGTGTGACGTGGGAGCGCGCTCTCGTGGTGGGTTCGCACGCGCTGTTGTTCCACCCACGCGGCAAAGCGTTCGTATCGCTCCGTATGTCCGTGTCCGACTCGTTGGGCAACTCGGCCACTCACACGGTGATCCGGGCGTACGAGGCCGTACCGCGCTAATGTCGGTTGCATGGCGGTACGAGCGATCAGGGGTGCCACGCAGATCGACGCGGACTCGCGCGACCTGTTGCTGGAAGCGACGGCGGAGCTGGTGCGAGAGGTGCTCTCGCGCAACAGCCTGACAGCCGAGGACCTGATCAGCGTCGTGCTCACCGCCACACCCGACCTGACGTCCGAGTTCCCCGCCTACGCGGCACGCCAGGCGGGGCTCTCGGACGTGCCGCTGCTGTCGGCCACGGAGATCGCGGTGCCCGGTGCGATGCCGCGCGTGATCAGGCTGCTCGCGCACGTGGAGACGGACCTGCCGCGGTCGTCGGTGAAGCACGTCTACCTGCGCGGGGCGGCGGCGTTGCGGACTGATCTCAACCACTGAGCAAGTGCTGCTCCGGCTTGGTGAGCGTGATCCCGACGCGCGCCGCGACGCCGTGGCTGAGCACGGTCACCTCGCCCGGTATCGGCGAGAGCTCGTCCAGCCAGCCGCTGAACACGCCCCGCAGCAACGCCTGCTGCGGGCTCGAGAGTTCACCGACCACCACGACGTCAGCCACGTCGAGCAGCGGCACGTGCTCCGGGCCGAGCGGATCGGCCACCACCAGCACCGCGTAGTGCGACCCCGCGAGGTCCGCGAGGGAAGGCAGCGCAGTGGGCCGGTCCACGACCAGCAGGTGCGGCTGCCGCGGGGTACCGGAAGCCGGCGCGAGCGGGCCGGGGGCGGCGTGACCGAACGGGCCGCGCCACGGGTGCGGGCCCTGCACGGTGACGGCGGCGCCGCAGCTCACCGTACGGGCGGCGATCAGGTGGGCCAGGCGGGGACTGCTGACCACACCGGTCACCGGGCGCTCCTGGAACAGGCGCAGCGGCGCGTGCGTCTGCCGGACCACGTCCCAGCCGAGCACGATCCCCGCGCCGCCGGTCCACGCGGCCGACTGCCCGGCCACGGCAGCGGGTTCGACGTGGATCCAGGCGTCCTGAGACGGCCACGACGGCGGGACGCAGACCGGCATCGTCGTCATGACGGCGGAGGCGTGGCGGCCGTTCAGGCGGGTCAGCGGTACCTGGCCGAGCCACGTCGCGGCGTTCTGCAGCGACTTGGTGTCCGGGCTGCTCAGCTTGAGCACCCGTTCCGCGACGAACTCGCCGCCGGCGGGAGCGAGCCGGACGCCGGTGGTGGCCCGCACCGAGGGGAACTGGGTGAGCGCCTCCAGCGCCGGCGGCGCGGACCAGGTGAAGCACGCGTGCGCCAAGGAGCCCATGGTGCACGACTCGAAGCCGCGTTCGACCAGCTTGGTCGACGTCGAACCGGCATCGAGCCCGCCGATCAGGGCGACCACGTCGAGCACGCCGTCGCGGTCGAGCTGAACAGCCGTGAAACCGTGCTGTGCCAGCACGTTCCGCGTCCACACCGCAGCGGCGGCGGCATCCGGCGAGCTCACCGAGACCCACGTCCACCTGTTCGCCGCGCAGCTGTGCCGGATCAACTCCCGGTAGGCGTCCGGCGCCGGCGGTTCGGTGTGCACTACGACCTGCGCGCCGGTCAGCGGTGTGCCGGGCGCCAGCAACGCGATCAACGGCGGCAGCCTGACGGGCCACGACAGCACCGCCGGATGCGCTGGAACCACCGCGAACGTCAGCGCCGTGTCGAGGGCGTCCAGCAACCCGTGGGTCAGCAGCGCCGCCCGCCGGTCGCCACCAGCGCGGCTGTACGCCCGGTGGTCGAGCAGCGAATCGGCGACCGGCAGCCGCTTCACGAGCTTGCGCGGATCGATCAACTGATCTCCTTGCGACGCTGCCAGCCGCTCTCGATCTCACGCGCGGCCTTCTGGTGGTAATCATCCCACCAGCGCCGGCGCCGGTCGCGCTGCCGCTGGATCCACTCCCGGCCCTCGCGCGCGACGGCCTGCAGGATGTGCAACGCGCTCTGCACACCGGAAGCCGCCTGGGCGATCTCGCGCAGCTTCGTCGTGTCCTCGGAGTCGTCGGTCATGCCCTTGAAGTCCTCGACCAGCACGTCGATCACTTGTCCGTCCAGAAGGGACAGTCGCAGCGACTGCTGGAAGACGAACTCGTGGCCGTACTGCACGCTGTTGTCCAGCAACGCGATGTGCCTGCGGTTGCCGGCGAACTGGACGCTCACCTCGGCGAGCCGCGCCGAGGCCACCGCGTCGTAGCGGAACGACGTGTCGAGCGGGTCGCGCACGTTGCCGGTGAAGAAGTCCAGCTCGTACTCGGTCTCGTGCACGCCGCCGTCGGTCAGCAGGAAGACCTTGACCAGGTACTTCGAGTAGCGGACCGGCGCCATCTTGTCGCGTGCCCGCAGCGCGCCCGGCGCGCCCTCGGTGAGCTCGACGTGACAGATGATGTCCTTGCTGGACAACTGGGTGCGGCGCATCGCCCGGGACTTGAGGTGCAGCACGTCGAACCGCAGCCAGTAGGCGATCTCGTCGTCCAGCGGGCGGTCGCGCAGCAGGTCGAGCCAGCCCTGGTAGGCCTGCTCCTCCTCGTGCAGCAGCGCGGCGTACTCGGCCCGCAGCTTCGCGCGCACCCGCAGCAGCGACAACACCTGGATCGCGCCGATGCCGCCGACGATGATCCCCGCGCCGAGCAGCACCGCCGGTCCCGCCGCGCCCTGGCCGACCAGCGACAGGGTGAGCAGCACGACGAGCACCACGCCGATCGGCCCCAACGCCTTGGCGTACCAGGGAGTGCGCAGTTCCTTGCGGAAGTCCGTGAGCCTGCCCGCCTCCCAGTCGTCCTTGACCCGGCGCACGTGCCAGCCGATCAGCCAGGTGAGCCCGGCCGGCGTGGTCTTGGTCGGGCCGTAGATCCGGACGAACCAGTCGATCATCGACTGCGTCAGCCCGGCGGTGTCGCGGTCCCAGTCCGGCCGGTTCGGGTCGTCGTGGCCGTTGTTCTGGTAGCGGTTGTTGGTGCGCTTGGGCGGCCGCTCGTCCGCGAACTTCGCCTGGACCTTCCAGGTGATGTCCTCGACCTTCCAGGCCGGGACGTGCCGCGGCGGTCCGTCGTGCCTGCCCTGGAAACGGGCTTCGCGCACCCCGCGGTGCAGGTCGGACGACTTCGCCTGGATGCGGAACCACACGAACAGGAAACCGCCGCCCAGCACCAGGAGCAGCGAGATCCACAGCGCCGCCGCGGACTCGACGGGCGTGGGACCGGTGGCGAACCCGATCACCTCGACCAGGCCCCACAACGCGGCGAGCCCGCCCAGCACGAACATCGCCCAGTTCCGGAAGTCGATCTTCTGCTTGTCCGGCACGGCGAGCAGCGGCGGCGCCGGGTCGGGCTGGAAGTACAGCCACACCCGGTTCTCCCGGCGGTTGTCCATCCGGCGGCGCGAGGCGATGGCCGCGATCGACGCGTCGAGCTCGTCCTGCACCGCGCCGTCGAGGATCATGTCCAGGTGGCGGGCGATCTCGTCCTGGCGCGCCTGCGGGAGGTCGCGGAAGTCCGCGGCCGCCCCGTCGAGCTCCTCGTCGCTCGGCTCGGCCGCGCGGTCCTGCCGTTCGATGTAGGTCATCAGGCGCTCGATCACCCGCAGCGCCTCGCGGTAGCCGCCCGGTTCCTCCGGCAGCACGGAAGCGGCCGCCAACGCCGAGACGATCTTGTTGAACTCGCGCGGCGGCAGCTCGTTCAGCGTGCGGTCGCTGAGGATCGTGAGCACGAAGTAGTAGTAGAAGCGCGCGGACACCAGACCCGCCTGCCGCACCTGTTCGAGCAGGCCCTCCGCCTCGCGCGGCTGGCCACCCCTCAGGTAGGTGAGCGCGTTCTCGAACTTCGTCTCGGGTGGTTCGCCGGTGTTGTTGTTGTAGATGGATGTCTGGTGGATTACGCCGTTGTTGACGCCGACCTGCGTCTCGACGTCGCCCTCGTTGTTGAAGGTGTTGGCGTGTGGCGGGGTCATAAAGAGTCCACAATGGAGTCGAGCACCGGGCGCACGGCGGGGATCCCGGCGAGCAGCACCCTGATGCGGCGGAGGTCGATCGGTCCGGTGGAGTTGCGGGCTTCGTCGAGGGCCACCATGGCGGCCGAGAACAGGTCCTGGTCGAGCTCACCGGCCTGATGCGCGCGCACCACGACCGTTGTCAGGTCGTTCAATCGCTCGCGGGCCTGATTCTGTGACACGTTGATCGTGCCGTTGTTCGTACCGACCTGGTTGCCGACCGAACCGTGGTTGTTGAAGACGATGTCGCCCACGGGCTGTGCCTTTCCCTTGCTGCGGCGGGATTCCGTGCGAGGTGTACTGAGCGCCGCGGCGAGCGCGACGGCGAACTTCGCGGCGTTGGCGGCCGCGATCGGTTGCCAGCCCTGCAGGTCCGTGGCGTCCTTGCCGTCCACGAGATCGCTGATGCCGCGCACGGTGACCGTCGGGGTCGCCATGTTGAGGTGTGCGGCGTTGGCGACTCCGGCGCTCTCCATCTCGACCGCGACGGCGTCGTCGTAGTGCCGGTTGATCTGCCTGGCCAGCGGCGCGCTGGTCGAGTTGAGCACCACCTCGCCGGCCGCGATCGGCTGGAACTCCACGCGAGGGCCGGGAAACGAACGGGCGACGTGCCGGGCGAGCTGCTCGACGTGGTGCTGGAGCTCCCAGGCGCGCGGCCGCGACCGGAACTCCTCCGCGGTCTCCCGCCCGCCGTGGTAGCCGTAGACGCGCGTGGCGACCACGACGTCGCCGAGCTCCAGCCAGGTGGCCAGCCCGCCGGCGACGCCGACGAACATGACGACGTCCGGGTCGAACTCGGTGATCGCGCGCTCGGTGAGGGTGGCGGCGCCGGTGTTGCCCATGCCGGTCAGGGCGAGGGCGATCTCGCAGCCGCCCACGTGGCCGATCTCGAACAACGTGCCGGACGCGTGGTGGTGGGTGGTGATGCCGGACAAGTGCGCGCGCACTGCGGCGTACTCCACTTCGAGCGCGGTGAGCATCACGATCATGGGGCGGGCTCCGCTCGTTTGGATCCGAGTGCGAAGAAGGTAGCTGACGCGGCGAGTTTCCGTCAATCTGACGGATAGTGGGTTAGTCTCGGAGCATGACCGAGGAGGAGTGGACGATCCCGGACGTGGCCGTGGCCGTTGATCTCGCCGTGCTGACCGTCCGCGCGGAGCAGCTGCAGATCCTGCTGGTGGAGCGCGGGATAGAGCCGTTCCGGGGAGCGCTGGCGCTGCCGGGTGGCTTCCTCGCGTCGGCGCGGGAGGACATCGACGGCGCGGCGGTCCGGGAGCTCGCGGAGGAGACCGGTTTAGCGGCTCAAGATCTTCACCTCGAACAGCTGCGCACGTACGGCACTCCGGACCGCGATCCGCGCCGGCGCGTGATCACGGTCTGCTACCTGGCCGTGGTGCCGAACCTGCCCGTGCCGCGCGCGGGCGGGGACGCGGACGTCGCGCGGTGGGTGCCGGTCGCCGAGGCGCTCGCCGGTCCGCTCGCGTTCGACCACTCCCGGATCATCTCGGACGCGGTGGAACGGGCGCGCGGCAAGCTGGAGTACACGACGCTGGCCACCGCGTTCTGCCCGGCCGAGTTCACCGTCACGGAGCTGCGGCGGGTGTACGAGATCGTGTGGGGTGAGCAGCTCGAACCGCGCAACTTCCACCGGAAGGTGACCGGGGCGGACGGGTTCCTGGTGCCGACGGGGGAGAAGACGTTGCGGCAGGGCGGCCGTCCGGCGGAGCTGTACCGGCGCGGGCCTGCGTCGTTGTTGCACCCGGCGTTGCTGCGTTCCCGCGCTTCTTCTTTGGAGGTGACGGCGTGATCGTCGTGCTGACGGCGACGGAGGCCGCTTACGGCGCGGTGCGCGCGCTGCTGCCGGATCTATCACTGCATGAGACTCCGGCGGGAACGTTGTTCGAGGTGTCCGGTTCGGTCGCGCTGGGGTTGACGGGCACGGGGAACCACGCCGCTGCCGCGCTCACCGAACGGGCGATCGCCGAGTTCTCGCCTGCCGCCGTGTTCTTCGTGGGTGAGGCGGGCCCGCTGCGGTCGTGGCTGGAGCCGGGCGACGTCGTCGTGGCCACCAAGATCTACGCCTACGAGGGCGGGCGGGAGGACGCGTCCGGGTTCCAGGCCCGGCCCCGTGCCTGGGAGGCGCCGCACCGCCTCGAACAGCTGGCCCGGCACGTCGCCCGGTCGTTCACCGGCGCACGGGTGGAGTTCCAGCCGATCGCGGCGGGGGAGGTCCTGCTCGCGCCCGGCGCCGCGCTGGAGGGCCGGCTGCACGCTGTGTACAACGACGCGGTCGCCGTCGACATGGAGAGCGCGGGCCTGGCCGGCGCGGGGCATCTGCACGATGCGACCCCCACGCTCACCGTTCGGGGCATCGGCACCGCGGCGCCGGCGGCCGCGTTCGCGCTGGCGGTGATCGCCGCGCTGCCGTCGTCGGGTGCCCGCACCGGCCACGTGATCAAGAACATCGTGTCGGGCGACGTCAACGGCGTGGTGGTGCAGGCCGGGGTGGTGCAGGGCAACGTGATCGTCCATCGGGAACACGACGACTTCGCCGCGGCGGTGACGGCGGCGGCGCGGTCCGGCGTGGTGGACGAGGTCACGTTCGCGCGGGTGATGCTGGCGTTGCACGACCCGCGGCCGGGACCGGTCCTGCGGGAGTTGCTGGCCGATCATCCGGACCTGCTGGGGCTGCTCTGAGTCCCGCTGCCGGTGTGAGCGTCCGCACCAGGCACAATGTGGGCCGTGGGTGTCTCGGAGGGAGCTGTCGTGGGCCAGGGTCAGTTGCGCGGTGTGGTGGCACTCGACGGACCGTCCGGCACCGGCAAGTCCACCGTCGCGAAGCGCCTCGCGATGGCGCTGGACGCGCGCTACCTCGACACCGGTTCGATGTACCGGGCGATCACGGTGGCCGTGCTGCGGGCCGGAGCCGACCCGGCGGACGAGGCCGCGGTCGTCGCGGTGGCCGACGGTGCGAAGCTCGTCGTGGGCACCGACCCCGCGAAGCCCGGCATCACGCTGGACGGCGACGACGTCTCGGTGGAGATCCGCGGGCCCGAGGTGACGCTGGCCGTGTCGCCGGTGTCGGCCACCGCGCACGTGCGGGAACTGCTCGTGGCGCAGCAGCGGGCGATCATCGCGGACGCCGTCGACCACGTGGGCGGCATCGTCGTGGAGGGGCGGGACATCGGCACGGTCGT
This sequence comes from Lentzea sp. NPDC006480, assembly GCF_040611995.1. Lineage (NCBI taxonomy): Bacteria > Bacillati > Actinomycetota > Actinomycetes > Pseudonocardiales > Pseudonocardiaceae > Lentzea > Lentzea sp. NPDC006480. The sequence goes on along the minus strand of NZ_JBEXPJ010000009.1, from coordinate 11,331 downwards.
GTCGCCGGACGCGCCGCTGAAGGTGTACCTGACGGCGTCCGAGGACGCGCGGGCCTCGCGGCGGACCAAGCAGGACAACGCGGCCGGGCGTGCGTCCACTTTGGACGCCGTGCTGAAAGACGTGCAGCGGCGCGACAACTACGACTCGACGCGCGCGGTGTCGCCGTTGAAGGCCGCCGCGGACGCGGTGGTGCTGGACAACACCGAGCTCGATCTCGCCGGGACGATCGGCGCGTTGCTCGACCTCGTGGAACGGCGCGGACTGAGGGTGACCGGGTGAGCGTTCCCTCCGGGAGTCTGGGGTGGCTGTTCGACCTCGGACGCTGGATCGCGCGCGTGCCGTACGCGTGGCAGTTCCGGATTCGGGTGCACGGCCGCGACCGCGTACCCTTGAGCGGCGGCGTGGTCGTCGTCGCCAACCACAGCTCGATGGCTGATGGACCGATCCTGTTCGGTGTCGTGCCCCGGCGCGTGACGTTTCTGATCAAGCAGGAGATGTTCAAAGGCCTGGTGGGCTACCTGCTGCGCAAGATCGGGCAGATCCCCGTCAAGCGGGGAGAAGCCGATCGCACCGCGCTGACCAGCGCGTTGGCCGTGCTCAAGGCTGGTGGCGTGATCGGGATCTTTCCCGAGGGCACGCGCGGCGAGGGCGACGTGGCCTCGGCGCAGAACGGTGCGGCGTGGCTGGCTCGGGTCGGCGGCGCGGTGGTGCTGCCGGTCGCGTGCCGTGGGACTTTCGAGGCCAAGGGCTGGCGGCCCGAGGTCGACGTGCTGATAGGTGAGCCGTTCCACCTTCCCGAGGGGAAGGGGAAGGCCGCACTCGGCGTTGCCACCGAGCAGGTGCGCGACCGCCTGGCGACACTGGTCGCCGAACTTGATGGACTTCGCAAGAGTGAGGGAAGACGATGACGGACCTGGACGGCACCTGGGAGGACGAGGCCGACTGGTCAGCCTTCGACGACCTTTCGGAGGACGGCGAGGAGGCCGCGCCGCCGCAGCCGGTGCTCGCGGTGGTCGGGCGGCCGAACGTCGGCAAGTCCACGCTGGTCAACCGCATCATCGGCCGTCGTGAGGCCGTGGTGCAGGACGTGCCGGGCGTGACGCGCGACCGCGTTGCCTATGACGCGCTGTGGAACGGCCGCAAGTTCACCGTGGTCGACACGGGTGGCTGGGAGCCGGACGCGCAGGGCCTGCAGGCCGCCGTGGCCGCCCAGGCCGAGCTCGCGATGGCGACCGCGGACGTGATCCTCGTGGTCGTGGACGCGACGGTCGGTGCGACGACGACCGAGGAGGCCGTCGCCCGAGTGCTGCGGCGCTCGAAGAAGCCGGTGATCCTGTGCGCGTCCAAGGTCGACGACGAGCGGCTGATGGCCGACGTCGCGTCGCTGTGGTCGCTGGGGCTGGGCGAGCCGTTCCCGGTGTCCGGTCTGCACGGCCGCGGCTCCGGTGACCTGCTCGACACGATCCTGGCGAAGCTGCCCGAGACGCCTCGCGATGATTTCCGATCTGGCGCCGGTGGTCCGCGGCGTGTCGCGCTGGTCGGCAAGCCGAACGTCGGCAAGTCGTCGCTGCTGAACCGCCTGACCGGCGAGAACCGCTCGGTCGTCGACTCGGTCGCGGGCACCACGGTCGACCCGGTCGACTCGCTGGTGGAGCTCGACGGTGAGATCTGGCGCTTCGTCGACACCGCGGGCCTGCGCAAGCGGGTGAAGTTCGAGAGCGGCGCCGAGTACTACGCGTCGTTGCGCACCAAGTCCGCGATCGAGACCGCCGAGGTCGCGATCGTGCTGCTGGACGCGCACGAGCCGTTGTCCGAACAGGACCTGCGGGTGCTGACGATGGTCGTCGAGTCGGGCCGCGCGTGCGTGCTGGCGTTCAACAAGTGGGACCTGGTCGACGAGGACCGCCGCAACGAGATGGTCCGCGAGCTCGAACGCGGCCTCGTGCGCGTGCCGTGGGCGGACAAGGTCAACATCTCGGCGCTGACCGGCCGTTCCGTCCACAAGCTCGCGCCGGCGTTGCGTACGGCCCTGAACTCGTGGGACACCCGCGTGCCGACCGGCCGCCTGAACCAGTGGCTGTCGGACCTGATCGCCGCGACGCCGCCACCGGTGCGTGGCGGCAAGCAGCCGAAGGTGCTGTTCGCGACCCAGGCCTCGACCCGGCCGCCAACGTTCGTGCTGTTCACGACCGGGTTCCTGGAGGCGTCGTACCGGCGGTTCATCGAGCGCAGGCTGCGTGAGGAGTTCGGCTTCGAGGGCAGCCCGGTCCGGATCTCCGTGCGCGTGCGCGAGAAGAAGAAGGCCGGCGCCTCTTCCAAGAAGTAGCCGTTTGGTTGCCCTTTGGCATGAGGTGCGGTTGGTTGGGTTCGTGGCCGTACGAGTAGTCCTAGCCGATGACGAGGCCCTGCTGCGGCGGGGCCTCAAGGTCCTCCTGGAAGCCGACAGGCGAGTCGAGGTGGTCGGCGAGGCCGCTGACGGCGCCGAACTCGTCGACGTCGTGCTGGCGCATCTGCCCGACGTGGTGCTGGTCGACGTGCAGATGCCGGGCGTGGACGGCCTGGAGGCGGTCCGTCGTCTGCGAACCTGGGCCACCCCGCCCGCGATCGCCGTGCTGACCACGTTCGACCTCGACGACTACGTGGCCACCGCTTTGGATCTCGGCGCTCAAGGGTTTCTTTTGAAGGACGCCGAGCCCGAGGCCCTAGTCCGCGCCGTCGTGGATCTCGCCGCTGGTGGGGCCGTGCTGGACCCGCGCATCACGGCCCGTCTGCTGCCACGGCTGCGCGGCTTCCGGGCGAACCGTTCGCTGGACTCGCTCTCGGCCCGCGAACGCCAGGTCCTGGAGCTGCTGGCCGGCGGCCGCTCGAACCACTCGATCGCCGACGAGCTCTGCCTGTCCGAGGCGACCGTGAAGAGCTACGTCTCGACCGTGCTGACCAAACTGGGCGTGGAGAACCGGGTGCAGGCGGCCCTCGTCGCGCACCAAGTCGGTGTGTGGTGAAGCCTTTCGCGCGCGAGGTCCTCACCGTGGGCATCACCACGGGAGTCGTGCTGCTGAGCCAGGACCGCCCGTTCTCCTGGTCGCTGTGGACGGCCATAGGCGCGTCTTTGTTGCTGCCGTTGCGTTTGCGCTGGCCGTGGCTGGCCTCTTTGCTGTGCGTCCCCGCAGTAGCCGGCGGCCTGGGCTGGGCACCGGCTCTGGTGGCCCAGTTCCGCTTGGGCCGCAAGGAGAAGTCGATCCCGGTGCAGGTGTTCTGGGTGGCCCTGCTGACCATCGCCGCCATCGCCCCGGTCCTCCTGACCGAGACCATCCCGCTGGGTTCCTTGCTGCTGGCCACCGCCTTCGCCTTCGGCCTGGCCGGCGCCCCCACCGCGCTGGGCGCCTTGGTGACAACCCGCAAGGACCTCACCCAATCCCTGTACGAAACCCGCCGCGCCCGCGCCGCTGAACTGGAAGCCCAGGAAACCTCCGCCCGCGCCGCCGAACGCGCCCGAATCGCCCGCGAAATCCACGACGCCGTCGGCCACCACGCAACCTTGATCGCCGTGGAGTCCGCCGCTCTCGCCGCCACCGCCTCCGATCCTTCGGTGCGCGAGACCGCCTTGCGTTTGCGTGCTCTGGCAAAGGAATCCTTGTCCGAGATGCGCGCCGCTCTCGGCTTGCTGAACTCCTCTGACACCTCGTACCCGTCGCTGGCGGAGCTGATCGATCGCGCTCGGGTGGCGGGCGTGTCCGTGACGCTGTCCGAGACCGGCGAGGCAGTGCTGTCGCCGGCCGTCTCCCGAGCACTCTTTCGAGTGGTCCAAGAAGCCCTGACCAACGTGACAAAACACGCTCCGGGCGCCTCGGTGACGGTGACCGTCGACCGTTCCTCACCGGTGCGCGTCTCTGTCGTGAACGGCCCTGGTTCGCTGCCCTCGCTGGGCGACGGCGGAGGCGCCGGCCTGCACGGTCTGTCCGAGCGCGTACGCCTGGCCGGAGGCACCCTGACCACGTCTTATCGCGCCGACGGAGGCTTCAGCGTCGCGGCCGTCCTACCGCCCGGTAAGTCGAAGGTTGACGGACAAGACTCGACTTTCGGCGGTGGTGCACGATCCTCCGCCAACGCATAGTTCTAGCTGTCGGTCGAGGATCGGGGGATCGGTCGGACCGAGGGACGCGGGGACCCGTACGCCGGGTCCCCGCTGTATTTCTCCTGTTTCCGCAGCTCCGGGCCTGTGCGAGGGGCCGTTTTTGATCTCTGTTCAGGGTGTTGTAGGATTCTTCATGCACGCCGGGAGACCGGTGGTGTGGCCGGGACGTGGCGCAGTTTGGTAGCGCACTTGACTGGGGGTCAAGGGGTCGCAGGTTCAAATCCTGTCGTCCCGACGGTCTGAATCAGCCCGCTGATTCTGGGTGAAAGCCCAGGTCAGCGGGCTTTTCCGTTTATTCCAGAATGATCTCTCCGTGATCCACTTCGCCTGCGACTTGTGGACCATCTGTGGACCAGGGTGCGAATTAGGCATAAAAGAGCCGGGCCCCACATGAGGTGGCGGCCCGGCTCTTAAGACCCTTGATGGCGGACAGCGTGGTGGAAGTTCGACGGGACCGAACGATGTGACCCACCGGCGCGTCAGTCGAACACGTGAGCGACACGTCCGTTTTTGTCGGTTCCGTGCGCTAGGCTGCTCGGTCAAGCAGAAGGCCTGCTTAGGGCAGACCCCCATCAGCAAGGGCTCGAACTCGACACTCGAACCTTACCGTCGGTGATGATCCCCCGCTAGATGGGGTTGTACCGAAACATGCTGTGTGGGGCGTGCCTGCCATTTTTTGGTGGAGGCCACTTTGGACCCACTCAACCCCAACCAAGGGCTCGTGCTCGACCTGGCAGCGAGCAAGCCAGGTCGGCAAGCGGAGATCGTCCGCGAGCAGTACAAGATGCTCACCGACCCGAACCGTCGTCCTCAGGACTACTACAGGGCGTTCGTCGCGGGTGCGAAAGCTGCGGCGGCAGACGCTCAGCCTGAGCGCGTGCTCGATGCGGTTGTCGCGAAGGTCGTAGGAACTCCGAAGGCGCGGCACTATCGCGCGCTCAGCGACGGGTTCCTTGGCGCGTGGGACAGGGACAGCACACTTGTGCCTGTCCACAGCACGATCTTCGCATTGAACACCGTCGGCATGCGTGTGAACCCTCAGCTGGGGGTTAGGGACGCCGCTGGCGACTTGTCGGCGGTGTTCCTGTACCTCAAGGACGCTCCGCTCTCCAAGGACGTGGCTCAACCGATCTTGTTCGCGATGAACGAGGTCATGTCAGCGGTGTTGCCGACCGCACGTCCCCGAATTCTTGTCGTGCGCAGTGGTGAATACCTCGACATTGACAAGAGGACGACTCCACGCAGCCAGACACTGCGGATCGCTGGCCTGCTAGGCCAGTGGACCGCAATGTGGGCGGAGATCGCGAAGGCGGCCTAGCCGGTCGTCCTTGGTCGACAGGGCATCGAGTCCTGTCGACCGAAGGCGCCTCGTGCTCAGCGGCTAAACCGCCCTGAGCTGGACAGGAGCCTTCGTCTTCTGCAGGTGGGCAGACAACAGGGTGCCTGCATCCGTGACGGCATTTCGGTTCGGATGCAGGTACCGCTGGGTGGTCGTGATCGAGCCGTGCCCGGCGATCTTCTGCAGGTGGTGGACCGGTACGCCTGCGTCGGCCATCCACGTCAAGCCGGTGCCTCAGGCTGTGTCGCTTCAGATGGTCGAACCCAAGCTTGGTCACGACCTCATCCCAGTGCGTCGCGTCGCGCAGAACCGCGGTGGTGATCTGACCACCCCGTGGGCCGACAACAGCCGCGCGTCTTTCGTGCCGTCCGTTGCCGCGATACGACGCTCGATCATCTCGCGAATCTCGTCGATCAACGGCACGATCCGGGCGCGCTTTCCCTTGGTGCCCTTGTCGACCAGGCCGCCAGGTGCCGTGGTCGTCTGGCGGCGGACCGTCCACGTCCACTCATCTCGGTTGATGTCCCGCACGCGGTAGCCCGACACCTCGCCGATGCGTGCGGCCGTGCACGCGGCGAACAACACGACGTCGCGCCAGCCGTCGTACTCGCCGGCCGATCGAGCGGCCAGCGCGTCAGCGAGACGCAGCAGTGTGGGCCAGTCCGGCAGTGCGAGCGAGCGCGGGTCGTCCAGCTCGTCCTCCCCGCGCGCGTACTGCTTCTGCCAGCCCTTGATCCGCGCCGGATTGCGCTCGATGATGCCGTCCCGAAGTGCCTGCTCCATGATCCGAACGAGCATGGCCGGCGTGTTCTTGACGACGGACTTGCTGCAATCCTCCGCGATCCATCCCGTTTCAGGATCCATCACCGCTCGGTCCACCGCTCCTGCCGCGATCATCCGAACCGGAAGGTGACCCAACGCAGGCAGGATGCGCAGTTTCCAGCCAGAAAGGTACGGCGGCAGGGTCTTAGCCTCCGGGCCGCGCAACGCGAGCTTGAGCACGTCCGGGGTGCCGTACTCCGCCAAGCTCACCATCGCGGCGTTCGGATCGACGCCACCAGCGGCGACGCGCTCCATGCTCTCGATCCATGCCACAGCCTCGTCCTCGGTCTCACACGAGTGCGAGCGAGAGGGACGTTTGCCGGTCACCGGATCGGTCCACCGCACGCGAGCCCGGTACGGCGTCGGACGGTCAGGCAGGTGCTCGATGTCGACCGATAGCTTCACGCCGATCGGTGGCCGTGACCTGCGGTTTTGTGTTTGACTAGTTCGTCGGTGACGAACTAGTCAAGAGCGTTTCCGCAGGTCAGGTGGCATAGTTCGTTAGTTCGTCAAGTTCGTCCGGGTTGAGCGCGGTAGACCTCGATTGGTCGGCCGCGCTCGCTTGCAGGTGGTCGGGTGGTGCGCTCGATCCGGCCGCGCTGGACCAGTTGGTCGAGTAGGCGTGAGGGGTCAACGCCCGCCCGCTTTGCGTTGCCACCTAAGAACTCCACGGTGACGTCCTTGCGTGTGCGCCCCTCAGGTCCGGCCTCGGCAATCCATGCCGCCAGGCGCGCCACAGTGTCGTTCGGGCTTAGAACAGCCGTTGCGGAGGCGATCGAATAGCGGACCAGGGCGGATGCGGCGGCGAGGTGGCCGGGGCCAATACGGTCGGCATGGTCGAGCAAGCGTAGATCGCGGCGATGCGCAGGCAGTGGGGTGCAGCGCGGGAGATGAACTCCTCGACCGGTGTCTCGGTGTCGCCGTCGCGGCTGGCGAACTCGATGTAGAGCCGTCGCCACGCCAGTGCTCCGGCGTCGGTGAACCCCACCGCGCCGATGTCGCCAGCGTGCTGAAGTCGCTCGAACAGCGAGGCTCCCAGCTGGAGCATCAGCGTGGGATCGGCCGGGGCCGGTGTGTCGAGCAGCTTGGACTGCGCGACCGCGATAGGGAGGAACCTGTTGTAGGTGCCGCCCGCCATGTCGGCGGCGGAGACCTTCTCGCGGAACTGCTTCGGGGTGATGTGGGCGCTGATGCTGATGTGCGACTGGCGGGCCACGCGCGCGTCCACGTTGAGGGTGGACAGGTTGCCGCCCTCCCACGCCGCGCGCAGCGTCGCGGACAACGTGTTGCCCTCACGGCGCATCCTGGCCATAACGGTTCCCCACTCGGGTTCGTACGCGAGCAGACGGCAGTCCCCGTCGGGCAGTAGCCGCGGCTTGCGGCCTGCCTTGCCGGGTTCGGTGTCGGCGGCGTACACCGACGCCAGGCCTTCCGCTAGACAGTCCGGAGTGGATGTTCTGGGCCACGAAGTCGTTGTCGGTGAACGAGAGCAGCGCTTTCGCGGCGTTGTAGGCCGTGCCCTTCTTGCCTACGCCGGTCTGCCCGATGAGCATTGGCCAGATCAACAGCGGGTGCCGCTCGTACCCGAGTTGCAGGTGCGGGCCAGGACCGAGGTGCGCCCCGGCGGCACCGAGCAGAGTGGCGAGAACGCCGACCTAGTCGGCCTCGGTGTGCGGGTCGAGCTGGGAGGCCAGGTTGCCGAGGTAGCAGTCGAACACCGCCTCCTCGATCTGCGGCAGCCACAGCCGCACCTGGGCGACCCGTTCGCGGGCGTGGGCGGCCAGCTTTTCCAGCTCGCCCAGTCCGGGTGTCGCTTCGGTGCCGGTGTCCCGAACGGGGTGCAGCCATCGGCCGGAGGGCGGCTCGTTGGTTGGCGTCCCGTCCAGTGCGGGGTCCGGCGCCCATGCCCGTAGACCTCTCCAGAAGGTGACCAAGGGTGATCGTCCCGAAGGGACGGAAGTTCGTCAGAACCGTTGTCAGGCAACGTCCGGCGCGCGATGCGCATACGCACACACACGCACGCGTAGGACGCGAGTGCGCGCGGATTCGCGCTCCCGACGTCAATTGACGTCAGACGCGCGCGTGATCACGTGGCGTGATCGACGCGTCAGCCGGTGCGGCGCAGGATCGGCGACTGCTCGCGCGAGTCACGCAACCCGTTGTCGGCGGTGAGGAACAGCTCGGCGACCCGCCGCTTGCACGTCGTCAGCCGGGGCCGGTCGACGCCGGCCGCGCCCGCCTCGTTCGCTCGTTCGAGCCGCGCCTTGTCGACCGCGACCTTGTTCCCGCCGTGGTTGAGCAACACGTCCAGCACCGTCTCCCGGATGCGGTCGGCGTCGCCCAGCTGCTCGCCGGTGAGCTCGCAGCTGTACAGGATCGACACCAGGTCCTCGAACCGCAGCGGGATGTTGAACCGCGCCGCGATTACCGTCGGACCACGGCCGCTGACACGGAACCGTGCCGACAACTCGAAACCCTCACGGCCCAGGTGCGCCCGCATCACGCCACCTGCCATGGCGCCGGGCCATCGGCGGCCGGGAGCGTGCGCGGCGACCGTGGCGCGTGCGTGCACAGCATCGTCGCGGCCTGCACGCACGCGCGGTAGCGCTCCGCGCTGTGCCAGCGCCGCAGGAACCGGCCGCGCTCAGGCTCCGGGACTGCGCCCACGGCACAGTGCACAAGGAACGCCCTGGTCTCGCGCGCGAGTGCCGCGATGTGGTCCAGGCTCGCGTACTGCACGCTCCAGAACGCGACCTCCGCCAGCTCGTCGGGGTCGGCTGTCAGCTCTGCAACCGCCAGGTGCAGCGCCACGGCGATCTCGTCGTCACCGAGCACCAGCGGCCACCGGTGCCCGGCCGCGTAGAACCGCACGCGACGCACTTCGAGGAGGTGTTCGTCCAGCACTGGCCGCTCACGCTCGTAGGCCGACAGTTCGACTTTGGGCACGAAGCCCGCACCGTCGGCCGCCATCACGCCACCACCAAACCGCGGCTGCGTTCGACCGCCGTAGTCAGCACCAACGTCGCGTCCGTGCAGGTCTGCTGCCTGCCCCCAGTCCAGATGCGTTCCTGCAACTCAAGCACCTCGGGCCGGATCGATGGCGCCGTGTCCTCGTCCACCAGGTTGGCCATCCGGTTGATCAGCGCCAGCTCACGCACTCGCTCGATCCCGTAGCGCCGCACTCCTGCGACGACCAGCCGCGCGAGCTGCCGAGCAGACAGGCGTGACAGGATCGGCACGCCGGAGAGGTTGAGCGCCATCGCGATCTCCACGCTCGATCGCAGCACGATGACGTCCACAGGCTGGCCTGGGTTCTGGAACACCATCTGAAATCCGGGCGCGAGAACACCGAGACGGTGAGCGGCCGGACGTCGGGCCAGTAGTGGGTGGTCAGCACGGCGGACAGGGCGGCTTTGGTGGGGCTGGCTTCGACCTGCTCCCACTGGTCGGTTTGCTTGTTGAGCTTGTCGCGGTAGAGGAACGTGTGGTGTGCAAGCAGCCAGGCAAGCGAGGGTGCGGTGAGCGGGTCGGCCCGCACTGGGAGCGCTCCGGCGGCAGCCTGGTGGGCGTGCTCGGCCGCGTTGGCGGCACTGCCGGACACACGCGAGAGGTGCACCAGCTGCCCGCTCGAGACGTAGACATCGGGCAACGCGCCCTGCCCGAGCGCGGTCGTGAGAACGCGGATCGTCTCGGCCTCGCCGCCGATCTGGATTGCCGGACGGTCGGCGGGTGAGGCCTCGCGGGTGGCGTCTGAGTCGGTGTCGTGGTGGGTGGTGGTGTCCTCGGTGATGCTCACGCTCGGGTCCTCCTTTCTGTGTCGGGTGCCGTGGTGCGGTGGTGCGGGTAGGACTCACGCGGCGCTCCTGATGTCGGGTGCTCGCCGGGGCCGGGCGAACCCGGACGCGAGGGCGTAGCGGATCTCTCCGGCCGGGAGCCCTCCGTGGTGTGCCGCTTGCGCCAGCGCTGCCTCCACGGCGGGCCGATCGATCCATCCGGCCTCTGCCATCCCCGCCAGCCGGGAGGCGGAGCGGAACAGCTTGCGGTTGCGGCCGGTGTTGGGCTCCATCGCCGCGAGTTGGGAGCACGCGGACCGCAGCGCGGACGCGGCGTAGCGCGCGCAGGCCGGTGCTCGTCGACCGCCACCACACACCGGCGGTCTCCGGGCCGGGGTGGCGGTGCGGTCGTGGCCGGTGCGTGTGAGCGCGTCGACCAGCCAAGCTGCGGGCGGTGTGGGCGTCGTGGTGGTCGACGCGCGGCGGTATGGGCCTGCCGTGCTGACAGAGCCGGGCAGCCCGACGTAGCCGCCGTTGGCCTTGATGTCGATCTGCCACCCGAGTCCGGTGCGCACGGTGTCGTCGCCGTCGCGGACGTAGCCGCGGCTGGTTTTCCACCGGCGTTCTCCGTCGGTGTGCACCAGGTGCAGCCTGCCGGTTGGTGTGTCGGTGGCGAACGTCGTGGTGTCCACCACGCCACCGGACAAGGCGGCGAGAGTCGCGTAAGTGTCGATGCCGTCGGCCGGTGGCGGGTCAGCCTGTGGCCAGGGGAGGCCGTTGAGAGGTTGCGCGGGCGGGGTGCCGCCGTGCGCGTCCAGGTCGACCGCGAACAGCCCGGACGCCCCGAGGTGCACGGCCCACACGCTGGTGCGCCAACGGTTTGCCCAGCGGCTTATCACGTCGGAGTTGGTGGTGGCGGCCCACACACCGTGGCACAGCGCACCATCGCCGCGCGCCAGACATGGACAGTCGGGTGCGTCGCGGTCGCGGACGTCTGCGCGGCAGTCGCGACAGCCCGGCAACGGGGTGCTTGGTTCCGGAGTTGAGCGGCAGCACGTGCCAGTCGCGTTGCACTGCCAGCCACAGCGCGGCGTTGGCGGCGGCCTGAACAGTCTGGTCAGTGGTCATGGTCAGGCGGTCCTTTCTGGACATGCCGTGGTCGGTGTCGCTGGCAGCACACGGGCATCGCCCAGGTCGCGGGCCTGGTGCTGCTCCTGCTCGCCCTCTCCGTCGGCACCGGCACGGTCGTCGCACTCGTGAC
>NZ_JBEXPJ010000008.1:0-108704 GCF_040611995.1 Lentzea sp. NPDC006480 | reverse complement strand
TCGCGGAGCGTGTCCCACCCAGGTACCGACACTCGGGCACACAGTCGATTCCACGCGCTGGCAACGACATCGTCAAGAAGGAAACGCGGGGCCCCCGCGTGACTTTCGCGATGCGGAAAGCGGTCAGCTGATGGCGACGGCCACCACGAGACCGAGAGCGACGTGGGCCGAGGCGACGACGACCGAGGCCGGCGCGAACCGGTCCGACTCGATGATCGAGCCGATGTCGAGGCGGGTCACCCACTCCAGCAGACGCACTGCGGCGACCTGCACGATGATGCCGACCAGGCCGTAGATCAGCGCGGACAGCAGGCCCTCGTCGAGCTTGCCGACCGACGACGTGATCGCGATGACGACGATGAACGCCATCGACAGCAGGCCGGAGGCGGTCACGATGACGGCGTTCGGGCAACCGTTGCGGACGAGGGCGGACAGCTTGCCCGGCGTCGTCCAGTCGATCGCGTAGAAGCCGAACACCATGAGGACGAGACCGACGACGGCGTACAGCGCGATCGCGCCGATGTTCCGACCCAGGGTCGCGCCGAAGCCAGGATCCAACGCGAGCAGCGTGGTCGTCATGTGCTGTTCCCTTTCGGAGTCTTACTCAACAATTCGATGCGGCACGAACGCCGCGCCATCGTCGGTCACCAGACCGACCGTTTCCCGGATGCCGAGGCCTGCCGACGTGTCGCCGACGACCCAGGCGCCCAACGCGGGGCGGTAGCCGTCGAACTCCGGAAGCGGATCGAACAGCTGGTACACGAAACCTTCTTTGCCGTACACGCCACCGGTCTGCGTCTCGTAGCCCGGAGCGACGATCTGGATGTTCGCCCCTTCACGCCCGAGCAGCGGCTTGCGCACGTACTCGGTGAGCATGCCGGGGTTGTTCAGGTAGGCCGGGAGCAGGTTCGGGTGGCCGGGGTGCATCTCCCACAGGATCGCGAGCAGCGCCTTGTTGGAGAGCAGCATCTTCCACAGCGGCTCGATCCACAGGGTGCCGGGCAGCGACTCGACGGCGTGGCGGCCGAACTGCTCCTCGACCACCCACTCCCAGGGGTAGAGCTTGAACGCCGCGTTCATCGGGGACTCTTCGAGGTCGACGAACCGGTTGAGCAGCGTGTCCCAGCCGATGTCCTCCATCGCGATGCCCACGGTGTTCAGGCCTGCCTCGGCGGCCGTCTCCTGCAGGCACGCGGCGGTGAGGTGGTCCTCGCCGGACGGGTCGGCGCTCGACCAGCTGAAGTGCAGCTCACCGGACGGCAGCTTGGCGCCGATCTCGGTCCAGCGCTCGACCAGGCGTTCGTGCAGCGAGTTCCACTGGTCGTCGTCCGGGAAGACGTCGGTCTTCCAGTACCACTGGATGTACGCGGCCTCCAGCAGAGACGTGGGGGTGTCCGCGTTGTACTCGAGCAGCTTCGCCGGGCCGGAGCCGTCGTAGCGCAGGTCGAAGCGGCCGTAGACGTGCGGGTCGCGGCGGCGCCACGACTCGGCGATGTGCGGCCAGACCCACTCGGGGATGCCGAAGTCCCGGTAGCGCTCGGTGAGCACCACGTTGTCGACCGCGTCGAGGCACATGGAGTGGAGCAGCTCGACGTCGGCTTCGAGCGAGAGGATCTCGCTCATCTCGAACACGTAGTGCACCGACTCGTCCCAGTAGGGCCGGTCGGATCCGTTCGCGTACTTCGCCGGCAGGCCGAAGACCAACCCCTGGTCTGAAACCGTGCGCTGCCAGTTCGGCCGCGGTTGCGAGGTGTCACGACGCAACTGGGTCAGCCTCCGCTGCTGGACGAACCGCTGCTGACCCCGAAGCCGCCGCGCTGGATGGACGTGCCGGACTTCGTGGCGACGTTCGCGCCCTTGGGGATCGTGTAGCTGCCGCCGACCGCCTTCTGACCGACGACGCCTGACCCGCCGTAGTTGTAGCGGTACGAGGAGCCACCGATGTAGATGAAGCCGCCGCTGCTGTAACCGCCGTGGCTGCGGTAGTAGGAGTCGGAGCAGTAGTCGTCGTCGACGATCACGTTGTTCTGGTCCGTGCACTGCGCCGTGACGTTCGACGGGCTCGCGGCCGCGTACCAGATCGCGACCAGCGCCACGATGCCCACGGTGACGCCGCCACCGATGAGCAGGCGCTTGCGCGTCTTGCGCTTCTTCTCGAACGCGGCCGACTCGGCGGCGAACCGCTCCTGCTGCGCCTTCAACGCGGCGGCACGAGCACGCTGCTCGGCGACCGTCGCCTGACGCGGCTGCGTCACGCCGGCCTGCTGCTGGCGCACGCTGCCCTTGCCCTTGGCGGGCGCGTTCGGCTGCGGCGCTGGCTGGTACGGCGGCGGCTGCTGCTGTTGCGACGGCTCCGGCTGCTGTTGCGGCTGCTGCGGCTGGCCGGGCGGCCCAGGCTGGGGCGTCGGCTGGCCAGGTCCTGGCACGTTGTTGTCAGTCATCACCACTCCCGCGGGCAAGGTACCTAGCGACCCGGCTGAAACACGGCCGATTCGATGACGAGTGTCCTAATAGCAACACTCGACCGAACCCGGCGCACAGCCGTCTCACACGGCACAGGCATCATGGATGAGATGTCTCCGAGCGCCGGTTGGTTGAGTCGATCTGGTCACATCCGCGACACGCGGCTTGTGATGGTCGGTGCTTTCCTCGGCGCGTTCGTGCTCCTGATGATGTCCGCGTTCACATCTGTGCTGGCAGGAGGCCCGCTCGGGTCCAGCCGCGAGAAGGTCAACGCCGCTTATCAGGCCGTGCCGGGCGAGTGCCTGAACTGGGAGCGCAAGGACCTCTCCGACGCGCAGAAGGTCGACTGCGGCGCCGCCCACCGCTTCGAGGTCACCGGTACGGCCGACATCACCGGCGCGTACCCGAAGGAAGCGCCGTTCCCGAACGCGCAGGCCTGGGAGAAGATCGCGGAGGAGCACTGCTCGCAGGCCACCACCTCGTACATGTCCGGCAAGCTCGACCCCGAGGGCAAGTACGGCGTCAGCACCCTGAACCCGGACGAGAAGCGCTGGTCGGACGGCTACCGACAACTCCGCTGCGGCCTGCAGGTCACCGCGCCCTCGGGGGCGGCTCTGCCGTCGTTCGGCAGCGCCAAGACCCAGGACCAGTCGAACGTCTACGACCCGGCGGTGTGCCTCGCCCTGGCGGAGAACAACACGGTCGGCGACCCGGTCGACTGCGCCCAGCCGCACGCGTTCGAGATCATCGGCGTCGTCCAGCACCCGGAGGGCGAGTTCCTGGCCCCCGACAAGCAGGACGCGGTGATGTCCGAGAAGTGCGCCGCGATCGCCAACGACTACACCGGCGGCGCGGACCTGAAGGCCAAGAACCTGCTCGTCACCTGGGACACCCGCTCGGAGAAGAGCTGGGCGGTCGGCTCCCGCAAGGCCAACTGCAAGATCGGCGCAGTCCCCCAGGGCAACAACCTGGTGGCCTGGAAGGGCAGCGTCCGCAACCCCAACGGCGCCCCGCTGACCACCGCGAACCCGCCGCAGACCACCTCGGTCAAGGCGCAGGACGAGCCCACCGGCGCCCCACTGCACTCCGAGTCCGCCAAGCCCCCCTCGGAGTCGGGCAAGCCGTCGGAGTCCGGCAAGCCCGACAAGCCGTCGTCCTCCGCGCCCACGACGACCACCGAGAACCGATGACGGTCGAGATGACCAGGGCTCGCTTCGACGAGCTGGTCGAGGAGGCTCTGGACCTCGTTCCGCCGGAGTTCACGCACGCGATGAACAACGTGGTGGTGCTGGTCGAGGACCGCAATCCGGACGAACCCTCACTGCTCGGGCTGTACCAGGGGATCGCGCTGACCGAGCGCAACACGGACTACGGCGGCAACCTGCCGGACCACATCTTCATCTACCGCGAGGCGATCCTCGACATCTGCGACTCCGAGGAGGACGTCGTGGAGGAAGTGATCATCACGGTGGTCCACGAGATCGCGCACCACTTCGGGGTGGACGACGCACGCCTGCACGAACTCGGCTGGGGTTGACCGGTTTCCGCACTCCAGTGCGTACGCCTGCAGGTGCCAGACCAGTCCACGCCGTGTCGTGCTGAGGTCAGAGGCCTGCCGCTCGACGCGGCTAGAGCTCGACGCCCGCCCAGGAGCGGCACACCCAGCCGTCGCCCTCGGACTCCAGCACGACGACGCCGGTGTTCGGCAGCAGGTTCTCGGCCAGCTCCACCGGCACGTTCGACGCCAGCGCCAACGCGCCCATCCGGCCAGAGCCGCCGTGCGTCACGACCATGACGGTGCCGTCCTGCTCGATCGAAGAGATCGCGCCGAGGAAGCGGTCCAGCACCTGCTGACCGGTCTCGCCGCCGCCGGGGAACGCGACGTCCAGCGCGCCCTCGGCCCACTTGATCACGGTGTCGAGGTAGGTCTTGTAGGCCTCGGTGTCGTTGCGCCCCTCCAACGACCCGACCTGGATCTCGTGGACGCCCTCAAGGATCTGCACGGGCAGGCCGAGGCGTTCGGCGGTCGGAGCGGCGGTTTGCTGGGCGCGCAGGCCGATGCTCGCGTAGACGGCGACGATGTCCTCGCCGACCAGCACGTCGGACAGTTCGCGGGCCTGCTTCTGGCCCAGCTCGGTGAGGGGCGGGCCGGGCATGGCCGTGTCCAGCTTGCGTTCGATGTTCGACGCCGTCTCACCGTGCCTGACCAGCAGCAACCTCACCCGGTCTCGCCCTTTCTGACAGCATCGACCCAAGCGGCTGCTGCGGCGAACTCGGCGTTGTGGGCCTCGACAGGCCTCTGGTCGGCCTTCGGGAAGGACCCGAGGAACCGGATCTCGCGCGAGTGTCGGTGCAGCGCGGCCAGCGCGTCACCGATCCTCGGTTCTGCGATGTGCCCCTCGACGTCGATGTAGAAGCGGTACTCCCCCAGTTTGCCCTTCGTGGGGCGCGATTCGAGGCCGGTGAGATTGATGCCACGCAACGCCAGCTCGCTGAGCAGTTCGGACAGCACGCCCATGCGGTCCGGGGTGGTCACGACGACGCTGGTGCGGTCTGCTCCGGTCGGCTCAGGCAGTGCGCCCGGTCGGCGCAGCAACAGGAATCGGGTCCGCGCATCGGCCACGTCCAGCACGTCCGTCGCGTACTCGTCCAGCTTGTAGTGGTGCACGGCCACTGGAGCGGTCACGGCGGCGTCGAACTCGCCGCGCTCAACGGCGGCGGCAGCAGCGGCGGTGGACGACGTGGCGATCGAGGTGACGCCGGGCAACGAGGCAGCGATCCACTCGCGGACCTGCGCCAGGGCGTGCGGGTGCGAAGCGATGGTCCCGATCGAAGTCGTCCCCGGACGCACCAGGACGCTGAACCGGACGTCCAGCACGGTCTCGGCCACGGCCGCGACCGGCTCGTCGCGGATCAGCGCGTCGAGCGTCGCGGGCACGGCGCCCTCGACGGAGTTCTCGATCGGCACGCACGCGAACTCGGTGTCGCCGCCACGCAGCGCGGCGATCGCGAGCGGGATCGTTTCGAACGGAACCAGTTCGCCCTCGAAGCGAAGCGCTGCCTGCTCGGTGAAGGTGCCCTGTGGTCCGAAGTACGCAATGCGCGGCATCGGGTCAGCGTAGTGCGGCGATCAGAGGCGCAAATCACGCCTGTGTCTGCCGCCAAACCTGGGTTCCGCCAGGACCGTTCGAACTGGAATGCTTGGGGTGTGCCCGTTCTAGCGCCAGAACTCGTGTTGTGCGCGGTCGACGAACCGATGGCGAACGCCTGGCTCGCTGTCGCGAACGGACGCGCCGGAGTGCGGGTGCATCGCGGGTCCGTGCTGGACATCCACGCGCAGGCCATCGTCAGCCCGGCCAACTCGCAGGGCTGGATGCGCGGTGGCATCGACGCCGTCTACGCCACGGCGTTCCCCGAGGTCGAGAACAACGTCCGCAGCGCGGTCCTCACGCTGCACGGCGGCGAGCTCCCGGTGGGCGAGGCGCAGATCGTGGCGACGGGCGAGACCGAGCCGGCGTGGCTCATCAGCGCGCCGACCATGCGCCGGCCCGGCGAGCGGCTGCCGATCGACACGGTCCACCCGTACCTCGCGGCACGGGCGGTGCTCAGGCTGTGGCTCGAAGGGCGCCTCGAAGACGGCACGCCGGTGCGCGACGCCGTCCACACCATCGCGATGCCGGGACTCGGCACCGGGGTGGGAGGCGTCGCGCCGTCCACGTGCGCGCATCAGGTCGCGGCAGCGTGGGACGAAGCGTTCAACCCGCTCCACGTCTAGCTTGTGCACAACCCTGTGGACAAAGTTGTGGATGCCTGTGGACTACTGCCGTGGAGCGACCCATCGCTCCAGGTCGAGCTCATCTGTGATGGGGATACCGAAATCCCCAACTGCCGGGATCTCGGGCTTGAGCTTGCGCGCCTCGCGCACCGCATCTGGTCTCAACGCGGAGAGCTTGAACCCGCGCCGCTGGTAGAAGCGGATCGCGTCGAGGTTGTCGTTGGTGGTCGTCAGGCGCACCCGGTTGCATCCGAGCGTGCGCGCCTGGCGAACCGCGGCGTCGACCAGCGCGGTGCCGACGCCGCGGCCCCGCCGAAGCGCGTCGATCGTGACGATCTCCAGCTGGTGGTTCGCCACCGCGTAGGTCAGCAGACCCAGCACCTGGCCCTGCTTCTCCACGAGGAAGCCCGGCAGACTCGCGGGGAAGAACACCTCGCCGTGCGCGACGGCCGTGTGTGCTCCCCATAGCTCGAGAACCAGTCGGGCGACAACTATGCGATCTGCTTCCTCGACCGGTCGTACCGAGCCTTCTGCCATGACAAGAACTGTGCCAATCCGAGTCACGCTCAGGAACAGCCATTCGACGTACGGTGGATTCGTGCCAGTGCGAGTTTTGTTGGTTGACGACCACGAAGTGGTGCGCAGAGGACTGCGCGAGATGCTGGACGACGAGACGGACATCTCGGTCATCGCGGAGGCCGGATCTGTCGGCGAGGCGATTGCTCGGGCTCAAAAGACACCGCCCGATGTGGCCGTCGTGGACGTTCAGCTTCCCGATGGCAGTGGTGTCGACCTGTGCCGATCTCTCCGGGATCTCGGCATCCGCTGTCTCGTGCTGACCGCGTTCGACGACGAGGAGGCGTTGGTCGGGGCCATCATGGCCGGTGCGTCGGGCTATCTGCTCAAGCAGGTTCGCGGTCAGGACGTCGTGACGGCCGTCCGCGAAGTCGCGGCAGGACGGTCCCTTCTGGACCCCGCGACCACAAGCCGGGTACTCGAACGGATGCGCAATCCGGCCCCGGTCGGCCTCACCGATCAGGAACAGCGCGTGCTCGAACTCATCGGCGAGGGCCTCACAAACCGCCAAATCGGTGAACGTCTCTTCCTCGCGGAGAAGACGGTGAAGAACTACGTGACGTCCGTGCTCGCCAAACTCGGGATGGAACGGCGGACACAAGCCGCTGCCTGGGTGGCTAAACGGGGACGGACCAGGTGAGCGTCGTCCCGTTCGGTGAACTCACGACGCGGAAATCGCCACTCGCGGACTTCGCCCTCTCGGCGAGATGCCGCAATCCGCGTTGAGTCACCCCGGACGGGATACCGCATCCGTTGTCCGCGACTCGTAGCAGCAGATGCTTCTCGTCACGCCGTACGTCGATCTGCACGTGCGTCGCCCCTGAGTGGCGCACGACGTTCGACAACGCCTCACGCAACGCCGCCCGCGCGTCGTCGGCGTGTCGCCGTGGCACGTTCGCCAGATCACCGGCCACGTGCAGGCGCGGCGAAAATCCGAGCAGCTCGCCGGCCGTGCGCACCTCGGCGTTGATCGAGTCGAGCAGGTCCGCGGAGTCGGCCGGGTCGGTGTTGCGCAGCTTGCGGACGGTCGCGCGGACCTCGGCGATCGTCTCGTCGACCAGGTCCACGGCCTCGTTGATCCGGGCGCGCTGACCCGGGTCCAGCTTCTTGCCCAGCCGCCGTTCCAGCAGGCTGAGCTGCACCCCGGCGCCGTAGAGCCGCTGGATGATCACGTCGTGCAGGTCGCGGGCGATCCGTTCGCGCTCCTCGTAGACCGCGACGCGCTGCCGTGCGGTGAAACCCTCGGCCAGCACGACGGCGAGGCCTGCCTGTGCCGCGAACGCCGACAGCACGTCCACCGTCTCCTGTGTGAACGGCGCTTTGTCTCTACGGCGATAAACCGCCAGAGCGCCGATCTTGCGGTCCGACGTGCCGAACGGCGCCACCGCGAACGGCCCGTAGCCCCTCAGCGCGTGCGGCACGTACGGAGCCGTGCGCGGATCGCTCGTCACGTCGTCGGCCATCACCGGAACACCGGTCCGTGCCGCCTTGGCCGCGGCACTGCGCGGGCTCAGCGTCGCCACGACCGGCTCGCCGCTGGACGCCTCGACCGTGAGCGTGCCGTCGTCCTCCTCCGTGGCGAGCATGGCCAGCCCGAGGTCGGCGTCCGCGATCTCCGCGGCCGCCTCCACCACGAGCCGCAGCACGTTCTCCGGGTCTTCCAGCGCCGCCGACGTGATCTCGGTCGACGCGACGAGCACGCGCCGCGCCAGGGAGGGGTCCATGGTCCTCAACGGTATGCGGGTGTGCCGAGGTCCAGCACGAGGTCCGCCCTCGCGGCCTCGTCCGGACGGTGAGTGATGTGCAAGATCGTCCTGCCGTCGTGCCTGAGCTGGTCGAGGAGTTTCCGCGCGGTCGGTTCGTCGAGGTGGGCGGTCGGCTCGTCGAGCAGCACCACGTCGGCGTCGTGCAGCAACGCCCTGGCCAGCGCAAGCCTTTGCGCCTCGCCGCCGGACACCTGGTCAGGCCTGATCACGGTGTCGAGCCGGTCCGCCCACTCCGGCAGGCAAGCCAGTTCCAGTGCTTCGCGCAGCTGCTCGTCGTCGTGCTGACCCGACATCCGCAGGTTCTCCCGGACCGTCGTGCTGACCAGCATCGGCTCCTGCGGGCACCAGGTGGCGCGCGGCAGCTCGACGATCCCGCGTTCTGGCTGCAGGAACCCCAGGAGCAGCGCGAACAGCGTCGACTTGCCGCAGCCCGACGGTCCGACGATCGCCACGTGCGTGCCGGGCTCGACGTTGAGATGGAGGTCCCGCAACGTCGGCTCGGTCGCGCCGGGCCAGCGGACGTCGACGTTCTCCAGCCGGATCCGCCTTCCCTTCGGCTGTTCCGGACGTTCCGGCGCGTCGAACTGGAGCCGCGCGCTGGCCTCCTGGAGCGCCTTGCGCTGCTGAGCGGCGAGCGGCAAGGCGGCCAGTGGTTCGGCGAGGGCGAGCGGAACGAGGCCGAGCACCGGGTTGCCGGTGGTGGCGCAGATCAGGGCCGCCGCACCGGTCGCGAGCAGGACGATCGCCGTGGCAGCGCCCGTGCCAAACGCTTGCTTGCGGGTCTCCCCGGCCAGCTCGGCGTCCTCGGCTTGGAGCTGCTCCAACAGGCGGTGGTGGGCGTCGTGCGCGATGAGATCCGGTGCGGCGGCGAGTGCGTTGATCGTGTCGCGGGCGACCTTGCGGCGGCCCCTGGCGAGCTTCGTGCTGGCCCGGCGTTCGGTCCACACCGCGACGGCCGGAGCGGCGAGCCCTGCCGCCAGCAGCAACCCGCCGAGCGTCAGAGCAGCAGCCGGATCGATGAACGCGAACAGGATCGTGGTCGCGATACCCGCGCCAAGCGCCACGACCGGCGGCACGAGCACGCGCGGCACGAGGTCGCGAACGGTGTCGGTGTCGTCGACGAGCCGTTGCAGACCATCACGGCGTTGGGTGCGCACAAGCCGTAGCCACAACTCGGCACGCAGGTTCGTGGCCAGCTGGAACGCCTCGTGGTGCGTGACCAATCGCTCGACGTACCGCAGCACGCCTTTGCTCAGCGCGAACGTCCGCACGCCCACGACCAGCACCGACAGCGTCAGGATCGGCGGCATCTCGGCCGCCCGCGCGATCAGGTACGAGGCCAGCGCCGTGAGCGCGATGCCCGCGACGGTGGCCAACACGCCCAACGCAGCACCTTTGAGCGGAATCGGCAGGCGCTTCGGGCGTTCCTGCAGCGTCTCCTCCGTGACGACCCTGACGAACGTCTCGTCCTCGGTCGCCTCCTTCTCGCGGTGCGAAGCGAGGACGACGGCCGCCGTGGCGCTTGCTCTCTTGATCGCTTTGTCGACTTTGCGACTTGTCACCGGGTCCAGGTGCGCGGTCGGTTCGTCGAGCAGCAACACCGTGGCGCCGTGACGAACCCTCAGCAAGGCGCGCGCGACAGCAACCCGTTGACGCTCACCTGTCGAAAGATCAGTGATCTGCCGGTCGAGCAGATGAGCCGCCACAACCTCATGCGCAACGTCCTCTATGTCCTCTGCCCCAGGAACCGTCAACTCCAACTCCGCACGCGGCGTAGCAGCAGCGAACGCAGGCTTCTGCGGCACGTACGCAACATCGCCAGCCACGACGGCTGTTCCGTCCGTCGGCTCCAGGAAACCCAGC
Source organism: Lentzea sp. NPDC006480 (assembly GCF_040611995.1). NCBI lineage: Bacteria > Bacillati > Actinomycetota > Actinomycetes > Pseudonocardiales > Pseudonocardiaceae > Lentzea > Lentzea sp. NPDC006480. The sequence continues at coordinate 98,261 of NZ_JBEXPJ010000008.1, read as the reverse complement.
AACACCTGGAACGTCGTCGACTTCCCAGCGCCACTCACACCCTCAAGCCGATAAATCTCCCCCGGCCCCACCTCAAAGCTGACCCCATCCGGCGCAAACCCACCCCGCCTCAGCACCCGCAAATTGTCGACAAAAACCCTGCCGCTGAGGGAACGCGGGGGCCCTACGTTTCCTTGTGGGGAACGCGGGGGCCCCGCGTTCCCTCCTGCGACGACGGCAGACACTCTGCGGACGGCTTCGAGGCCGTCCTCGCTGGCGTGGTGAGCGGCTCCGGCAGCACGAAGAGGCAGGTAGCACTCGGGAGCCAGGATCAGCACGACCAGCGCGGTCATCAGCGTCAGATCGCCGTGGACGAGCCGGATGCCGATGCCGACCGCGATCAGAGCGACAGACAGCGAGGCGGCGATCTCCAGGACCAAAGCTGACAGGAACGCGACCTTCAGCGTGCCCATCGTGGCCTTGCGGTGTTGTTCGCCGATCTGGCGGACGGCCGTGGCCTGCTGCTTGGCGCGACCGAAGACCGTGAGGATCGGGAGAGCGCGGAGGAGTTCGAGGAGCTGGGCCGACAGGAGCTCGGTGACGTCGGCGGCCTTCTGGACGCGCTTCTCGGTGTACCAGCCGATCAACGCGGCGAAGACCGGGATCAGCGGCACGGTCACGGCGATCAGGACCGCCGACGGCCAGTCCGTGAAGAGGATCCACGCGCCGACCAGGGGCGGCACGATCACGGCCGTGACCAGCGCGGGCAGGTAGCGGGTGAAGTAGGCGTCGAGCGCGTCGAGGCCCTTGGTCGCGAGCACCGACAGCTCGGCCGTGCCGCGGTCCGCGATCCAGCCCGGGCCGCGTTCGAACGACCTGGCCAGCAGCTGGGTCCGCAGCTCCTCCTTCGCACCGGCGGCGGCGCGCGCAGCGGCAGATTCCGTTGCCCACGACAGCGCTGCGCGCGCCAGGATCGCCACGGCCAGCAGCGGCAGGCCCTCGCGAGTCGTGATCACCGAGGCCAGCGCGACGGCCTGGGCGACGAGCGCGAGGGCGTTGAGGAACGCCAGGGCCCCCACCCCCGCGAGGGCGCGCCTGGCGTTCTTCGAGAGCTGGGGAAGTGCCCCCAGCGGGCCTCGCTTCATCTCAGTTCACCGGGATGTGCCGCACGCCGATGCGCTTGCGGAACACCCAGTAGGTCCAGCCCTGGTAGACGAGCACCGCGGGCGTGCCGAACCCGGCGACCCAGGTGATCACCTGCAGCGTGTACGGGCTCGACGCGGTGTTGGCGACCGTGAGCGACCACGCGTCGTTGAGCGTCGACGGCAGCACGTTCGGGTAGAGCGAGCCGAACAGGATCGCCACACTCGCGGCGATCGCGAGGCCCATCAACGCGAACGACTGGCCGTCGCGGTTCGCGAGCAGTCGCCACATCGCGGCGGCGAGCACCAGCACCACCACACCCGCCCAGAGGCCGGCGACGATCGCGAGCAGCGCGATCAAAGGCAGTAGCGCCACTGGAGCCAGCGTCAGCGCGACGCGGCGGGCGCGGTCACGGATCTCGCCCTCGGTCTTCAACGCCGTGAAGACCGCGCCGTGCACCAGCGCGTAGCCCGCGAAGGCAAGCGCGCCAACGACTGTGTCCAGCCGGAATGCCGCGAACACCGAGCCCACGCGGTCGCCGTTCACGTCGATCGGCAGGCCCAGCACCGTGGTCGAGATCAGCAGGCCGACGCACAGGGTCGCGGTCCACGAGCCGACGATGATCACGGTGTCCCAGGCCTTGCGCCAGCGCGCCGACTCGACCTTGCCGCGGTAGTCGAACGCGACCCCGCGCCCGATCAACGCGATGAGGAACAACGTTAGTGGCAGGTACGCGGCGCTCAGCAGCGCCGCATACCAGCCGGGGAAGGCCGCGAACGTGGCACCGATCGCGACGATGAGCCACACCTCGTTGCCGTCCCACACCGGCCCGATGGTGTTGATCATGACCCGGCGTTCGGCGTTCGTGCGGCCCAGAACGGGCAGCAGCATGCCGACACCGAAGTCGAAACCTTCGAGGAACAGATAGCCGAGCCACAGCACGGCGATCAGCACGAACCAGAGCGTTTCCACGTCGCCTCTCCCCTAGTACGCGAACGCCAGGGCGCCGTCGTCGGTCTTGTCCGGGGTCGTCGGCGGCAGTACGCCCGGGATCCCACCTCTGACGTACTTGCGGATCAGGTAGAACTCCACGACCGCCAGCACGCTGTAGACCGTGGTGAGCGCGATGAGCGAGGTCAGGATCTCCGCGGGCGAGATGCCGCTCACCGCCTGCGCGGTGAACATCCAGACACCGTCCACACCGGTCGGGTTGGGCACCACCACGAACGGCTGCCGCCCCATCTCGGTGAAGATCCAGCCGAAGCTGTTGGCCAGGAAGGGAGTCGCGATGCCGGCGAGGCCCAGTACCGGGAACCACCAGCCGGTGGGCGTCCGGTTCCTGCGCGTCAGCCACAGCATGAAGACACCCAGGCCGGCCGAGATCCCGCCGAACCCGATCATCAAGCGGAAGCCCCAGTACGTCACCGGAAGCGCCGGCACGTAGTCGATCGGCTTGCCGCTGAGCTCACCGAGCCGTTCGTCGACCGGGTAGAACTCGCCGTACTTCTGCTGGTACAGCGGGACAAGATCTTGGATGCCCTTGACCTCGCTGCTGAAGTCGTTGTGCGCCAAGAAGCTCAGCAGTGCGGGCACGGTGATGCTCTTGACGTTCTCGCAGTCGGGCCGCGCCACGTCACCGTACGCGAAGATGCTGAACGACGCGGGCTGTTCGGTGTGGCACAACGCTTCCGCGGCCGCCATCTTCATCGGCTGCTGCTCGAACATCAGCTTGCCCTGCCAGTCACCGGTGATGGCCAGTGCGCTGAACGCGACCACGCCGACCCAGGTGCCGAGCTTGAGCGAGCTGCGCCAGACGCCCTCGTCCTGCGACTTGCGGTAGAGGTGCCAGGCGGCGATGCCCACGAGGAACGCGCCGGCCACTGCGAACGCGCCCGCGATGGTGTGCGGGAAGGCGGCGAGCACCGTGTTGTTGGTCAGCACGGCCCAGATCGAGGTGAGGCGCGGCTTGCCGTCGTGCAGCTCGATGCCGACCGGGTGCTGCATCCACGAGTTTGCGGCGAGGATGAAGTACGCGCTGGCCATCGTCGCGAGGCTGAACGCCCAGGCGCAGGCGAGGTGGACCTTCTTCGGCAGCTTGTCCCAGCCGAAGATCCACAGGCCGAGGAACGTCGACTCGACGAAGAAGGCGACGATGCCCTCCATCGCGAGCGGCGCGCCGAACACGTCACCGACGAACCGCGAGTAGGCGCTCCAGGCCATGCCGAACTGGAACTCCTGCACGATGCCCGTCACCACACCCATGGCGAAGTTGATCAGGAGGAGCTTCCCCCAGAACTTCGTCATCTTGTAGTAGCGCTCGTCGCCGGTGCGCACCCACGCGGTCTGCATCCCCGCCACCAGCAGGGACAGGCCGATCGTCAGCGGCACCATCAGGAAGTGGTAGACGGTGGTGATGCCGAACTGCCACCGCGCGAGTTCGAGTACGTCCACGATTCAGAGCCTAGGTCTGGATCATGGATCCCATCAGGTACGACGGTCCCGTCCCAGCTCGGGACCAAGGTCCCGTGCGCGAAGTCACGCCGTTCGGGTGACATGCGTCAGTTACGATGTGTGCGCCAGAGGGGAGTAGTTCCCACCGGAGCAGTCGGCCGGTGGCGTGGTGATCGACATACTGATCCGCCTTCGCGCAGATCCGGTCCCACACCCGTTCTGAACGGGCGAACGAGACCTCCGGCCAGGTTGCAGCATGCCTGGTCGGGGTCTGTTGCGCCTCCGTCCGGGCTCGTGTTCGGACGTGGAGGAACCTCTTGGCCACCTCATTGCTCGCGTTCATCACCGCGTTCGCGGTGGTGTTCCTCGTCGAGCTCCCTGACAAGACCATGGTCGCGACCCTGGTGCTGACCACGCGCTACCGCGGGTGGCCGGTGTTCGTGGGCGTGATCTCGGCTTTCGCCGTGCAGACCGTGGTCGGCGCGGCGTTCGGCTCGGCCATCACCCTGCTCCCCGACCGCCTGGTCGCGGGCGTGGTGGCTCTTCTGTTCGGCGTGGGTGCGTTCCTGCTGTTGAAGGAGGGGTTCTCCCGCGACGCCGACTCGGCGGACGAGGCCGGCGTGCGCACCGACGTGTCGTTCTGGCGTGCGGCGCTGACGTCGTTCGGCGTGCTGTTCGCGGCCGAGTGGGGTGACGCGTCGCAGCTCGCGACCGCCGGCATCACCGCTCGGTACGGGGAACCGTTGATGGTCGGTCTCGGCGCTTGGTTTGCCCTGGTCGCGGTGGCCGGACTGGCCGTGCTGGTGGGACGCAAGCTCGCCGGGCGGTTGCCGACGCACTGGATCCAGCGAGTCGCCGGGGCGATCTTCGCGGTGTTCGGCGTGATCGCGCTGACGCAGGTGTTCTGAGGCTCACCAGACCGGTCGCAGGCCTGGCTGGTCCCCGCCGTGGACGTGCTGCAGGTACTCCGCGAGGCCGGTCTTGATGGTGCCGAGCGTGGTCTCCCCGATCGCCTCGGCCATCTCGTGCTCGAGGTCTGACCACAGGTTGTCGGCGAACTTCAGGTAGTCGCGGCCCTTCGTGGTCAACGTGACGTACTGCGCGCGCTTGTCCGTGGGGTGGGGTTCCCTGAGCACATAGCCCCACTCGTCGAGCTCGTTGACGATCTTCGCGGCGGCCTGCTTGGTGACGCCGAGGTGCTGTCCGATGTCGACGGTCGTGGCGCGCTTCTCCTTGAGGAACCGGAAGACGTAGCCGTGCGCGGGTCGCAGCGGTTCCAGGCCGATCTGCCTGAGCCGGTCGTGGAACTGGTCGCCCATGGCGCGGTACGTCATCGCCAGCAGCATCGGCACCGGTTCCATCTCACTCCCCTGGTAGACAACCTGGTTGTCTTTATTCTATGGTTAGACAACCAAGTTGACTACATGGAGGTTGCCTTGCTGGTTACGGGGGATTCCGTAGAGCCGTTCGAGTTCGGCGGGTTCGAGTTCAGGCCGTTCGCTTCGCCGTCGCGCGGCAGCACCGAGATCGCGCTGTGGACCGTCGACGTGCCGGAAGGCGGCGACCCGACGCCGCACCGGGCGTCGAAGGAGGAGGTCTTCTACGTGCTGTCCGGGTCGGTGACGATCCAGGGGCAGACCGCAGGCGCCGGTGACGTGATCGTGGTGCAGCCGAACACCGAGCTGTCGCTGACCGGCGGCCCTGCTCGGGTGCTGGTCGCGACCTCGGTGGGCATCATCGGCACGCTGGCCGACGGGACGACGGTCACGCCGCCCTGGGCGGCCTAGTTGGCCGGCGAGCCCTCTTCTCTCGGAGGCTCGGGTGCGGTGTCCGGGACCTCCTCGCGGAGGTCGCGGGCGATCTTCTTGGCCTCGTCGATGAGCTCTTGGGACTCGTCGAGGCGCTTTTCGTCCGGTGCGGTCACGATGCTGGGATCGGCGGGTTCGCCGGTCGCCAAACTCATGAGGCTCCGGACGTGGGCCGCGAGTCGTTCCGCGATCTCCAGGTCCCACTCGTCGTCGCGTGCGGGCTGAGGGGTTCCGCCCGCGACGACCCGTTCGCCGAGCAGGCGCCGCTCGGCGGGCGTGAAGTCGGTGATGGCGCGGCGCAGCAACGGCAGCGCGTCGTCGAACGCCTCACCGCGCAGTCCGGTCAGCCACTCGTCGATGAGGCCGAACAGTCTCGGGTCGGCGGCGAGCAGCGTCGCCGAACCCCGCAGGAAGCCGGCGACGAACGCGGTGGCGACACTTCGATGAAGTCTCGCCGCCACGTCGTCGCTGGTCAGCTCGCCCGCTTCCCAGAGCAGGCGGGTGGCTCGGCCTGTCGGGAGGCCGTGGGCTTCTGCTTTGACGAGCGCGTGCAGCGCTCGCCACCAGGTCTTCTGGTGGTCGTCGTCGGCGGCCAGCCGGGTGGCCTCGTGGGCGCCGTCGACGATCTGGAGTGCGTTCTCCGCGGTTTCGTCGTCGATGTTGCGGCAGGCGAGCGGGAGGCCGACCGCGCCTCTGGTGAGGAGGCCGTGGAGAGCGACCCTGAGGAGTTCCGGGTCGGTGCCGCGGACCGAGCCGTAGCGGACCGTTCTGGCCAGGTCCGGGAGGGCGGCGAGGAGTTCGAGGGCGTCGGTGGCCATGGCGGCGCAGCGGTCGAGGGCGTTGCGGGACTCGATGACGGCCTTCGGGAGCTCGCAGCCGACCGCCTTGCTCAGGGTGCTCGCCGCCGTGGCCACTCGGGTCGCGTCCTGGGCTGCTTGCGTGAGGACGTTCTCGGCGGCCGTGTGGACGGTGGTGCCGTGGCGGGCGGCTACCGCGACGGAGACCGCGAAGATCGGGTCCCAGCGGAGCTGCCAGACCTCGGCGAAGGTGCCCAGCGAGTTGGAGCGGTCCGACTTGCCCCACGGGACGCCGAGGACTTCCAGTCGTTGCAGGAGTTTCGAGCGTTCGCGGTCGGTGTCCTTGCGGAGGTCCAGTTTGAGCTGCTTGGGCTGGACGTCCGCGGGAAGCCGCAGTTTTCGTTGCAGGCGTTGGAGATCTGCCGCCAGCGGTGACCTCGGGACGGCCTCGCCGACCTCGCCCAGCTGTTCGCCCACGACGAGTTTGCGGTGGACCAGCTGGAGCGGGACCTCGTCGCCGCCGCACAGCACCGCGAGGGCTGCTTCGTTGACCTCGCTGAGGCCTGGGGACGGGCGCTCTCTCAGTGCAGCAAGGGTTTCCGCCAGCCTGACGGCTTCCACCGCACTCGCCGTGGACGCTGGGAGGTCTTCTTCTCTGAGCACAGCGGCGGCTTTGGCGAACCAGCGCGGAACGACGTCCGCCTGGTGTCGCCAGAGATGGGCGTACCAGCCCGGCGAGTCGACTCCCGCGCCGTAGCCCGACTCCGCCGCCAGCTGACCGTGGCTCCACGGGACCCAGGTGCCGGAGATCTTCCTTCTGCGCATGCCTTTCAGCAACGCGGTGTCTGCTGCGACGGTCGGTTTCTGCAGGAGCGCCGGGACGTGCCAGGCGCCGCAGACGACGACGATCGGGCCATCGGTTTCCTTGCGCGCCTTGCGGATCGCCTGGCGCATGAACGCCTCTCTTCTGAGAGTGCGTTCACCTACTTCTGCTTCGAACTCGTGGCGCACCGCGACCATGGCTTCCGCAATGGCGTTCGCCAGGTCGATCGGGTCCGACTCGCTGTGCTCGACGACGTCTTCCCACCAGCGTTCCGGGTCGTCGAACCCGGCCGCCTCAGCCAGCAGGCCGATGGGGTCGACGTTGCCGCTCGGGCCGTCGTCGCCGATCGAGCTCGCTGCCGGGAGGTCGAAGAAACGCACTGGGGTGTTGTGTTCGTCGGCGTAGCGAAGGGCCTGCCACTCCGGGGAGAACTCCGCGAACGGCCAGAAGGCGGCGTTCTCGGGCTCGGCCTCGTCGTGGAGCAGGATCGCGACCGGCGGGGTGAGCGCGTGGACGTGCTCCAGGAGTGCGTCGGCCTCGGGTGGTCCTTCGATCAGGATGAGCGCGGGCCTTGTTTGTTCGAGCGCTCGCTTGACCATCCGGGCCGAGCCGGGGCCGTGGTGCCGGATGCCGAGGAGGACCGGCCCAGCATCCGACTCAGTCACCGCTGGCGTCCAGGCAGGCGCGGTAGAGGTCACGCCACTCGACGCGCTCCTTCAGCACCGTCTCCAGGTACTCCTGCCACACCGTCGCGTCCGACACGCGGTCCTTGATGATCGACCCGATGAGCCCTGACGCGAGTTCGTCCGCGCCGAGCGTGCCGTCGCCGAAGTGACCGGCGAGCGCCATGCCGTTGGCGATGACCGAGATGGCCTCCGCCGTGGACAGGCTGCCGCTGGGCTTCTTCAGCTGCGTACGACCGTCCACAGTGGAGCCGTTGCGCAGCTCGCGGAAGATCCTCACGACCCGGCGCACCTCTTCGAGCGCGGGCGGCTCGGCCGGCAGCTGGAGCGCCTTGCCGAGCTGCTGCGCGCGGGTGACGACGATCTCGACCTCGGCGTCCTCGGTGGCGGGCGGCGGCAGCACGACGGTGTTGAAGCGCCGCGCGAGCGCCGACGACATCTGGTTGACGCCCCGGTCGCGATCGTTGGCCGTGGCGATGACCGTGAAGCCCGGCACGGCCTGGACCTGGGTGTTCAGCTCCGGAACCGGCAGCGACTTCTCGCTGAGGATGGTGATGAACGAGTCCTGGACCTCGGACGGCATGCGGGTCAGCTCCTCGACCCTGACGACCGCGCCTTGTTGCATGGCTTTCATGACCGGGCTCGGCACGACGGCCCGCTCGCTCGGCCCCTCGGCGATGAGGCGGGCGTAGTTCCAGCCGTAGCGGACCTGGTCCTCGCTCGTGCCTGCCGTTCCTTGGACGACCAGCGTCGAGTCGCCGCTGATGGCCGCCGCGAGGTGCTCGGACAGCCACGACTTGGCCGTGCCGGGAACGCCGACGAGGAGCAGCGCGCGATCCGTGACCAGCGTGCCCACCGCGACCTCGACGAGCCTTCTGGCACCGACGTACTTCGGCGTGATCACGGTGCCGTCCGGCAGGGTGCCGCCGAGGACGTAGGTGACGACGGCCTGCGGGGACAGGTTCCAGTTGGGCGGCCGCTGACGGTCGTCCTGGGCCGCGACGGCTGCCAGCTCGGCGGCGTACTGCTGTTCGGCCGTCGGCCTGAGCACGGCGGTCACTGGGCCTCCTGGATTGCGTTGCCTTGGTTCGAAGTGTGCTGGTGCGGTCAGTCGGTGTCGCTCGCGGGGTCGGCGGCGGGTAAGGGAGGCGGAGTGGAGCCGGGCGGCTCGGCGGACGCGGGCGGCTCGGCGGCAGCCGGACCCGCTGAGGCATTGGCCGCAGGACCGGTGGGCGTGGCGTCGGCAGGCATCTGACCGGTCGCCGCCGAGGTGTCGGGCGGCGCTGGCTCGGGCGAGGCTGGGGCGGGTGGGGCGAACGACTCGCGGAGGCGGATGCGGAGGCGGAGGACTTCCAGTTCCAGGGAGTTCTCGGGCCAGCGGCGGGTCAGGCCCTCCCAGTTGGCGCCGAGGAGGTCGGCGTTGCCTCGGGCGAGGAGGACGGCTGGTGGGCGGCCGGTGCGCCAGCGGGGGTCTGGGAGGGCGGCGTAGCGGTGCAGGAGGGCCCTGGTGGTTTCTGGGGACCACGGGGCTGGGAGTTGGGCGCAGGCGTGGTCGAGGAGATCGTAGTGCCAGTTCACGGAGACGGCGACCACCGCCTGCTCGGCCACGGAGGCAGGGAGGGCGGCCAGCATTTCCAGCTGTTCCATGCCGGTCAGGGTTTCGGCGGCGGCCACTGCCCAGGGGCGCGGGTCGGTGGCGGCGGCCAGTTGGTCGGCGATGCCTCGCAGCAGCGCGCCTGCCCAGGGGCCGCGGCGCAGGACCTCGGCCGCGCCTCGGTCGTCGGTTTCCAGGCGGGCGGTCCAGTAGGACGGCGGGACGCTGGCGGCAGCCGCTCGGATGCGGCCTGCCACGCCCTTCTCGGAGCCGTCGCGCATGAGGTCGCGTTGCTCGTCCGGGTCGGGCTGGGTGGTCCACAGCTCATCGGTGCGGACGTCGAAGCCGTCCGCGGTGAGGCGGAGGCCGGCAGTCAGGCGGGCGGCGGCTCGGGCGGACAGGGCCGAGGTCGGGAGTTTGCGGAGCAGGCGCAGGGCCTCGTCGTGGACGGCGGAGGCCCGGTCGTCGAGCGCGGTTTCCAGCAGTTCCTCGTCGGCTGGACCCAGGGCCGTTTCCAGGGCGCTGATCAGGACCTGGCGGTCGGCCGAGCGGCGGGAGTCGTCGAACTCCGCGGCGATGAAGGCGCCAACGCCCCGAGGGTCGGACTTGCGTTTGCGGCGCAGGGCTCGGACCCGTTGGGCGCTCGGGAGGTCGAGGATCTCGGCCAGCGGGACCTCGTCGACCAGCGGGGTGGTGCCGGACGCCCACGACCAGCCCGGGCGGGTGCTGGCGAGCCAGCGGCCTCGGGTGCCGAGGACCTCGACCACTGCCGCGCGCAGGCCCGGGCGGGCGGTGCCGAGGGCCAGCAGAGCCGGGAGCACGCGGTGTTCGGCCACCACGTTGTTGGCCTTGGCGAGGGCGCACCACTCGGTGAGGAGGACCTCGTCGTCGACGCTCATGATCGCTTCGAGGACCGCGCGAGCCGCGGGGCGCGGTAGCAGCGCGAGCTCCGGCGGGGCGGGCGCCAGCGGTTCGGCCTCCACCTCCCGGGGCAGGGTGGCGCCGAACGCGGCCACGCCCAACGCGGCGCACGACGACAGCAGATCGGTCGGGGAGCCGCCGCCGCGAGCGGTGCCGATCAGGAGCTCCTGGACGGTCTTGGACCACTCGGCCTTCACAACGTCACCTCCGAGAGGCGCTCAGAAGGCCGTAGACGCGTTGTGGTCACGCGACCACCTCCAGGGTCCCGTCGACCGTCACAGCGCCCAGACGGAGAGCGTGGCCGTCCCAGAGGCCCCACGCGTCGAACGAAGCACCGCCCGTCAACGCAAGCGCCATGTCGAGGCCGCTGTCGTCACGGACCGGCAACCCATGACCGGACGAGTCGACCAGGGACGTGCCGCACAACCGGACCGAAGCGCAGCCGAGCGGGAACAGGCGCTGCCACGGGTCGGCCATCAGCATCGGTTCGAGCGAGGCCAGCGACGAGCGCCACGAATCAGGGGCCGGCACCACGTCCGGCGGGCGGGACCCGGCCAGCTCTCCCAGAGCCACTCGGTCAGAGCCGGGATAGAAGTGCACCAGGGCCGAGGACTCCTGACCGTGCGGCAGCAACGGAACGGGAGCACCCACGGCGGAGTGGCGAATGGCCACCACCCAGCGGCCGGAAGCACGGCCCCAGCACCACTGGCGCACGGTGCGGACCCGGCCGTCGTCGGTCTCCAGGCGGAGCAAGGCCACCCAGCGGTCGGACACACCCGGCGTGGCCCGGACGGTCTCCTCCGGGATCGTCACGCCCAGCCGCGAGCGCGGCTGCACGAAGCACAACAGGTGCAGGCCGCCCAAGCGGTCGGCCACGTCGGAGGTCCAGCGCGGGCCGGACCGCGCCACGATCTCCTGGATCTCCGACACCGCCGCGGCGACACCGGGCACCTGGGCGTCGATCATGCGGGCGATGAACGCCTGCCACCACGACGCGGGACGGCCGGGCAACGACGCCACGCCGGCCGAGGCCACGTCCAGCAGCCAGTCGCGCAGGCCGTCGATGCCCGACGACATCGCGGCCGCCCGGCGATCAGCCGTCTTCTCCCGCGCCCGCAGACGACGAGCCACGGCTTCCGGCGACGAGTCGAGCTCGCGGGTGGCGCGGCGAGTCGTCCACTCCTCCACCCAGTCCGGCGGCAGAGCGTCCGGGATGTCGAGCTCCTGCAACGACACGGCGTGCTTGCAGGGGAACTTGCGAGACGGGCACGTGCACTTCGCGGAGCCCGCCGCCAGGTCGACGCACACGCGGTACGGCACGGAGCCGGAGCCCGTGTAGAGGCCCCACAGCACCGGCAGGGCCTTGCCCAGGCCCTGCCAGCGCATCGGAACGGCTCGTGTCCTCACGAAACCAAACTAGCGAGGACCACCGACAGAAAATCAGGCCGGACCGCGACGGGCCCACGTCCACGCGTAAGCCGGGTCCTCACAGGCCTCCGCGGCCTCGCCGAGTTCCAAGGGCCTGAACGTGTCGACCATGACCGCGGTCTCGTCGAAGTAGTCCACGCCCAGGGACGCCTCGACCGCGCCGGGCTGCGGGCCGTGCGTGCAGCCGGACGGGTGCAGCGACATCGAGCCGATGCCGATCCCCGACCCCTTGCGCGCCTCGTAGTTGCCGCCCACGTAGAACATCAGCTCGTCCGAGTCGACGTTCGCGTGGTTGTACGGCACCGGCACGGCCAGCGGGTGGTAGTCGACCTTGCGCGGGCAGAACGAGCACACCACGAAGTTCGGGCCCTCGAACGTCTGGTGCACGGGCGGCGGCTGGTGCACGCGGCCGGTGATCGGCTCGAAGTCGCGGATGTTGAACACCCACGGGTACAGGTGCCCGTCCCAGCCGACGACGTCGAACGGGTGATTGGCGTAGGTGAAGCGAGTCAGCCCCGCACGATGCCGGACCAGAACATCGACATCGGTCCCGTCGACCAGCAACGGCTCGACCGGACCCCGGATGTCCCGCTCGCAGTACGGCGAGTGCTCCAGGAACTGGCCCTTCGCGGACAGATAGCGCTTGGGCGGCCCGATGTGCCCGGTCGCCTCCAGCACCAGCAACGACATCGGCGACGACGGCACCACCCGATAGGTGCAGGAGGTCGGCAGCACGACGTAGTCGCCGTCCGCGACGTCCAGCGCCCCGTAGATCGTCTCGATCACGCCGGCACCGGACTGCACGTACAGCAGCTCGTCACCAAAAGCGTTGCGGTACAACGGAGAAGGCGCCGAAGCGACCACAAAACCGATGGTCACGTCGGCATTCCCGAACAGCTTCCGCCGCCCGGTCACCGCGTCGACGTCATCGGAAGCCCAGGTCAGGTCCTGCGTCTTGAACGCCCGCGGCTTCAGCGGCAGGTTGGGAGCAACACCACCGCGCTCGTCCTTCACCGTCTCCGCGTTCACGATCGCGGTGGGCAGGTACCGGTGGTAGAGCAGGGCCGAATCAGCCGAGAACCCCTCTACCCCCATCAGCTCTTCCGCGTAGAGCCCACCGTCCGGTTTGCGGAACTGGGTGTGGCGCTTTCGGGGGATCTCCCCGACCTGGCGGTAGTAGGCCATGACGACTCCGGAGGCGTTCGACTATCGGACATCTTTGTTCACTTACCGATACCCAGCTAGCGTGTCAGCCGTGTCAAGCGCTGTCGAACTCCGTGCGCCCGGTCCGCGCGGTACTCCGCCCCTGCTCGCGAGGCTTGTGGACGATGCCGCGCTGTTCCCTCCGGGGAGCGCGTCGATGCCCGACGCGGTGCGCGGTCACCTCGACGGGAGAGTCGGCGAGTGGTCCGGTGTCATGGGACTTTTCCTGTGCCCGGCGTCGCGTCTCGCCGAGCTGATCACCGAGCTGATCAAGGTCAAGCCACCGAAGCCGATCGCGCTGAGCCTCGTGATCGACACGGGTCTCGGCGGTGTGCCGAAGGCCGTGTCCATCGTCGAGAGCCGAAGCGAGCTCCTGGCGCTGCGCATGGTCGAGATGCCCGCACCGTCCGATGTGGACGAGGTGTGGCTCGAGCGCGTGTCCGAGTTCGTGCCGGAGGACGTCATCCGCGTCGTGGAACCCCGTCGCGGCGGCCCGGAGTGGCTCGACGGCGTCCGCCGGGTGATCGAGCACGGCAGCTGGCCCAAGCTCCGCTGCGGTGGTCTCAGCACCGAGAACTTCCCGAGCGTCGACGAGGTCGCGGACTTCCTGTCCGTCGTCAGCGGTGGCGGCGTCGCGTTCAAGGCGACCGCGGGCCTGCACAAGGCCGTTCGCTACACCGACGAGCAGAACTTCACCCACCACGGCTTCCTGAACCTCCTCGTGGCCACCGCGCGCAGCCTCAGCGGCCGCGACGTCCGCGAGGCGCTCGCGAGCACCGACGCCGAGGCGCTCACCGCCGAGGCCAAGGCGCTCAGCGACCAGGCCGCGCACGCCGTCCGCGGCGTCTTCGCGAGCTACGGCTCGTGCTCGCTCGCCGAACCTGTCGCCGACCTCGAGGGGCTTGGACTGCTGTGAGCTGGATCAGCGACCCGAACTTCACCGAAGACCAGCCGTTCGGACCGCAGACCCTCCCCTACGGCGTCGTCGACGGGGGCGTGGCCGTCCGCGTCGGTGACCAGGCGTTGCTCCTCAAGAGCCTCGCGCTGGGCAAGTGCAGCGAGTACGTCCAGGGCGACTCGCTCGACCCGCTGTTGAAGGCGGGCCGCCCGGTCTGGAGCGTGCTGCGCGCCAAGCTCAAGGAGATCGTCACCGCGACCTCCGCGCCGAAGGGTGCCGAGCTGACCGGCATCGAGTCCGCCAAGCTGCCGTTCACGGTCGGCGACTACGTGGACTTCTACAGCTCGAGGCATCACGCCGAGAACGTCGGCAAGATGTTCCGCCCTGACGGCGACGCCCTCACCCCGAACTGGACGCACCTCCCGATCGGCTACCACGGCCGAGCGGGCACGGTGTACGTCTCGGGCACGGAGATCGTCCGCCCGAACGGCCAGAAGCGCGGCAGCGAGGGCCCGAAGTTCGGTCCGTCGGAGCGTCTCGACATCGAGGCCGAGGTCGGGTTCGTCTGCGGTGGCCCGCAGGCGGCCAACGTGTCCACGAGCAGGGCCGCCGAGCACGTCTTCGGCGTCGCTCTGGTCAACGACTGGTCGGCGCGCGACATCCAGGCGTGGGAGTACCAGCCGCTCGGCCCGTTCCTCGCCAAGTCGTTCGCCACGTCGATCGGCGCGTGGATCACACCGCTCGAAGCGTTCTCAGTTGCACGCGTCCCGACGCCGCCGCTGCCGAACAAGCTGCACGACTACCTGACCACGGATCAGCCCTGGGGCCTGGACATCACGATCACGGTGGAGCTCAACGACACCATCGTCGCGAGGCCTCCGTTCCGCGAGATGTCGTGGTCATTTGTGCAACAGCTGGCGCACATGACGGTCAACGGGGCTACCGTTCGCCCAGGTGATCTGTTCGCCTCGGGCACGGTCTCGGGACCGGAGAAGGACGAGCGCGGCTCGTTCCTCGAACTCAGCTGGGGTGGCAAGGAACCGTTCAAGCTCGACGACGGCTCCACGAGGTCCTTCCTGGAGGACGGCGACACGGTCAGGCTGACCGCGACCGCTCCCGGTGAAGGCGGCTCCGTGGTCGGTCTCGCCGAGGTGGTGGGAACAGTTCGGAGTGCGTGATGGTCGGAGCGACGAAGGAGAGCTCGCTGACCCTGGAACGGGGTCTGGCGCTGCTCCAGGCGGTCGCTGAGGCGGAGTCCGAGGCCCCGTCGATCTCGGAGCTCGCCAACGCCATCGGCGCGTCCAGGGCCGCGGTCTACCGGCTTCTGGTGCCGCTCCAGGCGCGCGGTCTCGTGCGCCGGGAGGGCTCGAAGGTCCGGCTGGGCCTCGGCGTGCTCAGGCTCGCGTCCAACGTCCTCCCCCAGCTGCGGATGGCGGCCAATCCCGCGCTCAGAGAGCTCGCGGAGAAGGTCGGCGCCACCGCGCACCTCACCGTCGCTGACGGCACCGAGGCCCAGGCCGTCGCGGTCGTCGAACCGTCGTGGACCGCTTTCCACGTGGCGTACCGGGTGGGTTCTCGCCATCCGGTGCACCGCGGGGCGGCCGGCAAGGCCATCTCGCAGCCCGTCGACAGCTGGGTCGTCTCCACCGGCGAGCTGCAGCCCAACGCGTACGGCGTCGCGGTTCCGGTCCGCGGTGTCCCGGGCCTGCGCGCATCCGTCGGTGTCGTGGCCCTGGAGAAGCTCGACGCGGACGTGGTCGGTCCGCACGTCATGCGTGCGGCCGAAGAAGTGGCGGCGGCTCTCAAATGACCGAAGAGCGGCTCCGCCGTTGGCGTCTCCTGTTAGGTCCCAGCGCGGAAGACGTCGCGCAGCTCGGAGATGACGACCAACGACGCGATGGCGCGCTCACGGGTCTCTACGGCGGCGGTGGCGATCGTGGAGCCGGTCTGGGCGCGAGCTCACCGCAGCTGCACCGCTGGCTCGGCGACGTCCGCAAGTACTTCCCCACGTCCGTCGTCCAGGTGATGCAACGGGACGCGGTCGAGAAGCTCGGCCTCAAGCAACTGCTGCTCGAACCCGAACTGCTGCAGTCGGTCGAGCCGGACGTGAACCTCGTCAGCACCCTGCTGCAACTCTCCCGCGCGATCCCCGCCCGCACCCGCGACACGGCGAAAGCCGTGGTGCGCCAAGTGGTCGAGGACATCGAGAAGCGCCTCAAAGACCGGCTCGTCGAAGCCGTTCGCGGCGCCGTCGACAGGTCCCGGCGCACCAGAAGGCCGCAGCTGCAGGACGTCGACTGGGCGACGACGATCAAGGCGAACCTCAAGAACTACCAGCCACAGCACAAAACCGTCATCGTCGAGGACCTGATCGGCCACCGCAGGCGCAGCCGCACGGCCGCGATGCGGGACGTGATCCTGCTCGTCGACCAGTCCGGCTCGATGGCGGACTCGTTGGTGCACGCGGCGGTGCTCGGGTCGGCGCTGGCGTCCATCCGCTCGATCTCGACGAAGCTCGTCGTGTTCGACACCGAGGTCGCGGACCTCACCGACCAGCTCAGCGACCCGGTGGATCTCCTGTTCAGCGCCCAGCTCGGCGGCGGCACGGACATCAACCGCGCGGTCGCCTACGCGCAGACCCAGGTCCGCAGGCCCACCGACACGGTCGTCGTGATCATCAGCGACCTGTACGAGGGCGGGTCGGAGACCGAGCTGCAGCGACGGGTCCGCGAGCTGGTCGCGAGCGGCGTCACGGTCGTGAACCTGCTGGCGCTCAGCGACTCCGGCACCCCTGCCTACGACCACGAGCTCGCGGCCAAGCTGCACGCCCTGGGCGCACCCGCGTTCGCCTGCACCCCGGACAAGTTCCCCGAACTGCTGGCGGCCGCGCTGCGCAAGGACGACCTCACGCAGTGGGCGGAGTCCGAAGGCATCGCAACGGGCCGTTAGCGGTCCACGACCCGTCCGCGCACAAGGAACGCCAGCCCGCGCGTCATCGCCACCAGCCGTCCGGCCGTCCGGTGAGATCGCCGCTCGGCGCAGTGTCATTCCGTCGACGGCGATCCGGTGTTTCAGTTGGGGCGCGCCCGGTGCCGAGGTGGACCACACGGTCGCGGAACCGTCGGCGCCGACGCCTGCGAGCAGCTTCGTGTGCCGGGCCTGTACGACCCGCGTCTGGTCCGGAAGGTCGCCCAGATAGCCGCTTCCCGCGAGCGTCTGCCGGACCACGGCCTTCGCGGAGTCGTTGCCGGGGTCGATCCGCCCGGCGGCGATGCCGAGCATCAGCGCGGCCGACGGGACGGCCGAGGTGAGGTTGCCCGCCTGGACGACGAGCTGCTGGGCGACCGCAGTGCGTTGGCGTTGTTCGGCTTCCGTCTGACGGTCCTGCGCGATGAGCTGGCGGTTGTAGGCGATCGCCGCGCCGGCCAGCGCGATGACGAGCAGGACCGACAGCACGCTCACGGTGGTGCGGCGTCGGCGTCGGTCGTGGCGGACGCTCGCGTGGAGGAAGTCGGCCGCCGTGGCGGACAGGTCCACCCGCGTGACGTCCTCGCGGGCCACGTGCAAATGGGCGCCCTGCCACAGCCGCGAGGAGGCTCTGTCCGCCGCGGTCCACTCGGTGGCGGCCTGTTCGAGGACACGGCGGGTGCGCAGTGCGGCGGCGTGTTCGGTGATCGCTTCGGCCAGCGGCGGCCATTCGGTCAGGAAGGCCTCGTGCGCGACGGCGATGACGACGTCGCCGGCGATCGTGTCGGTGGTGATCAGGCGCCGGGTCACGAACTCGGCGAGCTCGGGGAACGAACTGCGCCGCACGTGGCGGCGGGCGGGCCGGCCGTGTTCGTCCACGGTGACGAGTGAGAGCAGCGCGGCGAGCACGTCCTGGGCGGTGCGGCCGGTCGAGGTGGTGGCGGCGCGCAGGGCCGCGTCGGACTCCGCGAGCAACGCACCGCGCACTCCGCCCAGCGCGTCGTACCGGGCGGACGAGAGCCTGCCGCCGCGCCGCACGCCGTCGCCGAGCTCGGCGAGGGTGAACGCGAGCAGCGGCAGCGCGGTTCCGTCGCCGGTGTCCTCGATCATCCGGGAGGTGAGCTGCTCGTCGATCGCAATGCCGGCGATCGCGGCGGGCCGTTCGATGATCTCTCGCAGCGACTCCCGGCGCAGCGGCGTCACCGGGTGGACGCGGCCGCACAGGTCGGCGAGGTGCGGGTCTGACAGCAACTCGGTGAGGTACTCCGGGCGGATCGTGCACACGAGGTGGACGTCCGCGTCCCGCAGCCGGTGCGCGAACTCCCGGCGCCCGTGCACGTCGGACAGCGTGAAGACCTCCTCCAGCTGGTCGATCACGAGCAGCGGGCGTTGCGGCGGGGTGTGGGCGAGGGCCCGGTCCAGCGCGCTCACCGGGTCGTGTCCCGGCACCACCACGGGCAGGGGGAACACGCCGGGGACACCGGCCATCGCGGGGATCAGGCCCGCGCGCACGAGTGAGGACTTGCCGCAGCCGGACGGGCCGACGACGAGCGTGCCGCTGTGGTTCTCCTGGGTGAGCTCGACCAGGTCGGCGACTTCGCGATCGCGGCCGAAGAAGACGCGGTGGCGGTCGGCGTCGAGCGGCACGAGGCCGGGGAACGGGGAGCGTCCGTCCGGCCAGTGCGGGTCTCCGGCCGCGTCGATCTCCCTCAGCGCTCTGGCCGTGCGGGCCCTGGCGGCGGCCGGGTCGGTGAGGTCGGTGTGCTGGACGTCGTCTAGCAGAGGGTGGGCGACGGTGCCGGGCCGCACCGGCAGGACCCTGGTGCCCAGCAGGCGTGCAGTGTTGAGCTCGGCGGTGCACCAGCCCGAGTCGAGGTAGTCCTTCGTGATCACGCAGAGCAATGCGTTGGCCCAGCGGAGGCGTTCGTGCAGGCGGCGGACCCATTCGTCGCCGACCGCGATGCCGTTGCGGGGGTCGCGGTCGAGGAACACCTCGTGGCCGTCGTCTTCGAGCCACTCGTGCAGCTGCACGGCCAGCGCGAGGTCCGGGCTCGCGTAGCTGACGAACACCCTGGCCACCCCACACCTCCGTTCGGGCGCGAATGGTACCGGCGGCCCGACGGTGAGAGATACGCGTAGTGCGTGGTCAACGTCCCGCTCAGTGCGGAGAACACGTCGAATTCCGCCTCGTCCGCGACCGGCAGCGCGCCGCCCAGCCGGTCGAAGAGGGCGTTCACCACGGGTTGGCCCGGGCCAGAGGCGCATCGGTGCACGGCGATGATCACCAGATCAGAGTTGCCGACGACCTCCTGGTCGAAGCCGCACACGTGCACATCGGAGTGGACAGAAGCCAGCGAGGCAGAGGTGGCGGCGCTGCGCGGCGAGAGTGGATCGGTGAGGACGTGTCGCCGCCGTGACACAGGCCCGCCACGAGCGACCTGCCGATCTCGGCAACCCCGAAGCTGCCGACTCGCTCCATGTCGATCAGCGTAGGTCGCTACGCTGGATCACGTGACCGGCGCCTCGCGAACCCGTGCGTACCTCGCGCGCGTGTTCGCCGTGCTCGCGCTGGTGGCCAGCGTCGCGATGATGCAGGGCACTCCGTGTGAGACGGAGTTCGCCTGGACCGCGCAGTGTCCGACGTCGAGCACCCACGTGGTGGCCCACTCCGACCAGGCCGATGACGGCGGGTTGCTGGAGGGCATTCTCGTCGCGGGCGCGTGTCTCGTGGTGGCGTTGGCGGTGCTGATCGGGTTCGCCGTGCTGCGGCGGGCCGGGTCCGTGCCCGCGCGCCTCATTCCCGCACAGGTTTGGTCTCGTCCTTCACGTCGGCTGGAAGTACGGCTGGCGCAGCTCTGCGTGCTGCGCACATAGACCGCTCGCAGGTCGCCAAGCCCACTTTCCCAGCCTTCGCAGGAGGTTCTCCAAGCCATGTCCAAAAACGCTCGCCTGTCCCTGGTCATCGTCGCCGTCGTCGTGGTGGTGGTCGCCGGTTTCCTGCTGTTCTCCCGCAACGACACGACCGCCGCTCCGCAGTCCGCGGACGGCAAGGTGACCGTCGTCGAGTACCTCGACATGGAGTGCCCGTCGTGCCGCGCCGCCTTCCCCGGCGTGGAGAAGCTCAAGAACGAGTACGGCGACCGGGTCACGTTCACCGTCAAGCACTTCCCGCTTCCCATGCACCGCAACGCCGAACTGGCCGCGATCGCCGTCGAGGCCGCCGACGCGCAGGGCAGGAAGCACGAGATGTTCAAGGCGCTGTTCGAGTCGCAGCAGGAGTGGGGCGGCCAGCAGACGTCGCAGCGCGCGAAGTTCCTGAACGTGGCTCGGCAGCTCGCGCTCGACACCGCCGCGTTCGAGAAGGCGCTCGACGACCCGACGCTGCGCGACCGGGTGCTGGCCTCGCGTGCCGAGGGGGCGAAGCTCGGGGTGCAGGGAACGCCGACGTTCTTCATCAACGGCACCAAGTTCAGCGGCGCGCCCAGCTACGACAACCTGAAGGCGGGGATCGACCGGGAGCTCGCGAAGTGAACCGGATCGTCTCGTGGGTGCTCGCGGCCGGCGGGTTCGTCGGCCTGGTCGCCTCGTTCGTGCTGACGGTCGAGAAGATCGCGCTGGTCAAGGACCCGTTCTACGTGCCGACGTGCAGCATCAACCCGGTGCTGAGCTGCGGCTCGGTCATGAAGACCGCACAGGCCGAGGTGTTCGGGTTCCCGAACCCGCTACTGGGCATCGCGGGGTTCGCCGTGGTGACGACGGTGGGCGTGCTGCTGCTCGCCGGGGTGTCGTTGCCGCGCTGGGTGTGGATCGGGCTGCAGATCGGTGTCACAGCAGGCGTGCTGTTCGTGCACTGGCTGATCTTCCAGTCGCTGTACGAGATCGGCGCGCTCTGCCCGTACTGCGTGGTCGTGTGGGCGGTGACGATCCCGATCTTCTGGTACACGACGCTGCGCAACATCCGGCCGGGCTTCCAGTTCCACAGCGTCGTGCTGATCCTGTGGTACCTGGTGATCGCGGCCGGAGTGCTGCAGGCGTTCTGGTTCTACTGGTCGACGCTCGTCTAGAACCAACGGGCCGATCCGGCACCTGCGAAGATCGTCAAGCCTGGGCCGCCCGGCAGGATGTTGCGCTCGTTGAGGCGCGGTGCTTCCCAGTCGAGCACCATGCCGTCGTCGAGGCGGAGCAGCCCGAACGTTTCGGCCACAAGGGAATCCGCGTCGCGCGCCTGCACCATCCAGTACCGCCCCGCCAGCCAGTCGGGGTCGGCCTGGTGCAGGCGCGTGGCGAGGAACGCCACCTCGCAGCCCGCCTTCGCAGCGGCCTCCCGGAAGAAGTACGCGAACGGCAGGGCCGGGTCGTCGGCGAGGCGCGTCGAGGGTTCCTGCTCTCGCAGGTCGAGGAAGTCGTTCTGGCGGAACCACACCGTCGCGCAGGTGTGGTCGTCGAGGCGTTCCACCGAGGTGTCGACCCACGGGATCGGCCCCTCGGCCGGCGTTTCCAGGTCGCCGTGCGCGTAGAACGCCGCGGCCAGCAGCTTGCGGCTCACCGCGGCACGGTAGCGCCGAGAACGCTCAGAAACGCCAGCGCGTCGGCGTCCGGTGAGCCCACCGGGGCGCTGTAGAGCACGAGGCGCTGGTCGCGGTCCGTGAGTGCGAGCGAGTCACAGTCGACGGTGATCGGCCCGGCGACCGGGTGGCGGAAGGTCTTCGTCAGCGTCGGTTCGGCGTGCACGTCACCCCGCTCCCACAGCCGGGCGAAGTCAGCGCTGCCACCACGGAGCTCCTCGACGAGGCCGGTCACGGCGGGATCGGACGGGTAGCGGGCGAGGGTGGCGCGCAGCTGCATGACGACGTGCACGCGGAACTCGGCGCCGTCGGAGATCCCGTACAGCGGAACCTCCGACGGCTCCAGGAAGGCCCGGCGGGCGAGGTTGCGGTCCTGCGGGGTGAGCTGACCGAAGTCCTCCATGAGCGCGGCCGCGAGGTCGTTCCACGCGAGCACCTCGAACGCGGCGGACGTCACGAACCCGGCCGTCTGCGGCAGCCGTTGCAGCAGCGCGAGGATGCTCGGCCGGACGTCGCGCCGGTGCAGCCCGGTGCGGACGGGCGCGCTGCCCGCGAGGACGTGCAGGTGGTCGGCCTCCGCGCCGGTGAGCCGCAGCGCGCCCGCGAGTCCGGCGAGGACCTCCCCCGACGGCCACGGCGCTCTGCCCTGTTCGAGCCGGATGTAGTACTCCGTGGAGATGTGCGCGAGGACCGCGACCTCCTCGCGCCGCAGACCCGGTGTGCGCCGTCGTGGACCGGAAGGCAGACCGACGTCCTCCGGCGTGAGCCGTTCGCGCCGGCTGCGGAGGAACGCACCGAGCTCCTGCTTGTCCATACCCCGAGTCTGCCCGGTCCGCGGCCGCTGATCCTGGTACTACCTGTGCCTGCATCCGCGTCCCGGTCCGGGGCTGACTGGTGGACATGACCAACCTGCTCACCGGCAAGATCATGTTCATCACCGGAGCCAGCCGCGGCATCGGAGCGGCAGCGGCCAGGCTCTTCGCGGCCGAGGGCGCCTCTGTCGTGCTCGCCGCGCGCAGCCGTGAACCTCTCGACCTGCTCGTGAAGGAGATCCGCGCGGCAGGCGGTGTCGCCGACGCCGTGACCATGGACCTCGCCGACCGCGCGAGCATCCGTGCTGCCGTCGACCGCGTCGAGGAGCTGCACGGACGGCTCGACGGCGCGTTCAACAACGGCGCGACGATCCAGCACCCCGGGCCGCTCGACACCACCAGCGACGAGGACGTCGACGTGCAGTTCGCGGTGAACTTCCGCGCTCACTGGACCGCCATGACGGCCGAGGCCGCGCTCATGCGACGGGGAGGAGCCGGGGCGATCGTCAACACCTCCAGCATCGGCAGCCGCCGCGCGAACCCCGCCCTGCCGGCGTACGGCGCGATGAAGAGGGCGCTCAACTCCCTCACCGAGACCGCTGCCGTGACCTGGGCTCCTCAGGGAATCCGGGTCAACGGGATCACGCCCGGCGGCACGGCGACGGAGATGATCGACGCGTGGGAGGCGGCCACGCCCGGCATCGTCGAGCGCATCAACGCGTCGACCCCGCTCGGGCGCATGGCCGAACCGCGTGAGGTCGCCGAGGTCGCCGCGTGGCTGCTCAGCGACCGCGCGTCAATGGTGACCGGCGCGATCGTGCCGGTCGACGGCGGCGCCGGAGCCTAGAACGGACCGCAGGCCGTCGATGCCGGTGAAGTGATGCCCGCGCATGCCGAGACGTTCGGCGGCCTGCACGTTCTCCAGCTTGTCGTCGACGAACAGGATGTCGTCGTCGCCGAGCCTTGAGCGGCACCATTCGAACGCCCCGGCTTCCGGCTTGGCGTGACCGATCCGGCACGAGAAGCCGCGCACCTCGAACAGGTCCAGCCACGCGTAGGTGCGTTCGAAGTTCTGGGCGTGGTCCTCGGGGATGTTGGACAGCAACGCGATCCGCTGCCCGGCCCGGTGCAGTTCGTGCAGGTACGCGACCATCTCGTAGTCGACCCGGCTCCAGCTCTGGACGTCCCTCTCGACCTGCGGCGGGTGGCCGACGAGCTGCCAGTACTCCCGAGCCGTCACGTCGCCGCAGTCGTAGGCCGGGCGGTGCTTCCAGTAGGCGTCCCAGAACTCCGGGTCGGTGCTCATCCGCGCCATGACCTCCGGGTTCTGGTCGCGCGCGATCACCCCGAACATGTCGAACAGCACGATCACGCCGTCACCACCGTGACGCCCGCGGTGGCAAGGCCTTCGTCGCCGTCCGCGTCGGTCACCACAGCGTCCAAAGAGGACGCCGGGGCGACGAACGCGAGCGCGGTGCGGGTCAGTTTCGAGGCGTCGACCGCGGCGATCACGCGCCGGGCCGAGGCGATGGCGGCTCGTTTCACCGAGGCGTCCTCCAGGTCGAAAGCGGTCAGGCCCTGCGATGCCGAAAGCCCGCAGCAGCCGATCACGGCGGTGTCGAAGCGCAAAGCCTGCAAGGACGCGAGAGTCAGCGGACCGGTCAACGCCAGTTCGCCGGGTCGAGGTCGTCCGCCAGGTACGAGCAAAGTCAACGACGGGCTGGTCGACAGCGCGTTCACGGCGTGCAGCGAGAGCGGCATGACGGTCAGGCGGCGGTCGTGCAGCAGCCGCGCGACCTCCAAGCACGTGGTGCCGCTGTCGAGCACGACCGACTCGCCGTCCGCGATCAGGCCCGCGACGACGGTGGCGATGCGGCGCTTGGCGTCCGGGTTCTCGTCGGAGCGCAACGCGAACGGCGGCTCCTCGCCGCGCAGCAGCAGGCTGCGCGCGCCGCCACGATAGCGTTCGAGAACTCCCTGAGCTGCGAGAACCTCCAGGTCGCGGCGGATGGTCATCTCGGACGCCCCGGTCAGCGTGGCGAGGTCGGCCACGCCCAGGGAGCCCGCGTCGCGGACTGCCTCGGTGATCTGTTTCAAGCGGGACACGAACAAGATTGAACACTTGTGGTGTGCGAAACACAATCTTTCGAACAGGCATGTTGTTCGTTAGCGTGAGGCAAGTGAACGCTCTCAAGGCCGCGCGGGTGGCCACCTTCACGTACTTCGGGCTCAACGGGTTCCTGCTCGGGATGTGGCTCGTGCACATCCCGACGGTCGAGCAGCGCACCGGCATCGACCACGCCGAGCTCGGCCGGCTGCTGCTGTTGCTCGGGCTGGGCGCGTTCCTGGGCATGCGGATCGGCGGCAAGGTCACCGACCGCATCGGCGTGAAGTACGTGGTGCCGGTCGCTGGCGTGCTCAACAGCGTCACCGCGGTGCTGCCCGGCTTCGCCGTCGGGCCGTGGACGCTCGGTGCGGCCCTGCTCATCTTCGGATTCGGCAACGGGCTGATCGACGTCGGCATGAACACACACGCCGTGGTGGTGGAGCGGCACTACCGGCGGCCGGTGATCTCGGCCTTCCACGCGACGTGGTCGCTCGGTGGCGTGGCGGCGGCGTTGATCGGGTCGCGGACGCTCAGCTGGGACCTCTCCCCCGCTGTCACGCTCGGCGCGGCCAGTGCGCTCGGCGTCGTGGTCAGCCTCGTCACGGCTCGTGCGTTGCTCAACGAGAAGGAAGAGCAGCAGGTCAGCACGTCGACCGGCAAGCGCAAGGTGCCACGCCGGATCTGGATCATGGCCGGGCTCGCGGGTCTGGTGATGCTGAGCGAGGGCGCGGCCTACGACTGGAGCGTGCTGCACCTGCAGGGCGTCCTCGGCGCGGCACCGGAGATCGCGGCGCTGGGCTACGGCGCGTTCGCGACGACGATGACCGGTGGACGGCTGCTCGCGGACCGCGTCACCGCGCGGATCGGCTCACGGGCGGTGTTGCGCTGGGGCTCGGCGATCGGGGCGGCCGGGATCGCGACGGCGGCGTTCTCGCCGTGGATCTGGCTCGCGCTGGCGGGCTGGGCGATCGCCGGCGCCGGGCTGTCGGGCACCGTGCCGCAGCTCTTCAGCGCGGCCGGGCACGCGGAAGCCGGTGCGGCCGCGGCGAACATGTCGCGGGTCGTCGGGGTCGGGTACGTCGGCGTGCTGGCCGGACCCGCGGTGATCGGCTGGATGACGCACCTCATGCCGCTCAACGTCGCGTTCCTGCTGCCGGTCGCGTTCTGCGTCGTCGCGGCGCTCTCGGCGGGCGTGTTGCGGGCCGAACACACGCCGGAGCGCGTGTCTGCATAAGACTGTGCGGCATGGATCTCGCCACCCTGGATCTCACCACCGCGCATCTCGCCGACGCCTGCATCCGGGCGAACATCCCGGTCCGCACCGCCACTCTCACACCGGTCGTCCCCGGTACCAAGACCGCCGGCCGCGTCCTGCCCGCCCGGCACGCGGGCAGCGTCGACATCTTCCTGGAGGCCATCGAACGGTCGCAGCCCGGCGACGTGCTGGTCGTGGACAACGACGGCCGTACCGACGAGGCGTGTGTCGGCGACCTGATCGTGCTCGAAGCGCAGGCCGCCGGGCTCGCCGGAGTGGTGATCTGGGGGCTGCACCGCGACACCCAGGACATCCGCGCGATCGGGCTGCCGGTGTTCAGCCTCGGCACCAACCCGACCGGGCCGTTGTCGCTGCGGGACCGTGCGCCGGAAGCTCTCTCGACGGCCGAGGTCGACCAGTGGACGGTCACTTCCGACGACGTGGTGTTCGGTGACGACGACGGCGTGCTGTTCGTGCCGGCATCCGAGGTCCCGGTCGTGCTGGCCAAGGCGGCGGGGATTCGCGACGTTGAGCGGGCGCAGGCCGAACGGGTCAGGCAGGGTGAGTCCCTGCGCGGCCAGCTGCAGTTCGGCGACTACCTGGCGAGCGGGCTGACGTTCCGCGAGCATCTGCGCAAGATCGGTGGCGCAGTCGAGGAGTGAGGGTCATGATCCCTGGAACATCGATCTCGGCGCGGTACCGGGCTCGTGCTGCGGCATTCGAGGCGAAGGTCGCTGCCGTGCGTGCGGACCAATGGACGAACGCATCGCCCTGCGCGAAGTGGACCGCTCTTGAGGTCGTGGACCACGTCATCGAGATGCACGGCGTGATGCTCGGCGCCGCGATCCCACGCACCGATGACCCGCTCACGGACTTCCGCGAGGCCCGGCGCCAGGTGCAGGAGGCGTTGGACTCGGACCGCGCGACGACCGAGGTCTCGACGCCGATGGGCCCGATGCTGCTGGAGGACCACGTGGACCAGGTGGTGAGCGACGACCTGGTGCTGCACGGCTGGGACCTCGCGCGCGCCACCGGCCAGGACGAGACGATTCCGGCGGCCGACGTGGAGCGACTCTGGGCGACGGCCCGGTCCGTGCCCGCCGACCTGATGGAACGCTTCCGCACGCCCGGCGCGTTCGGTCCGGGCATCGAGGTCTACGGCGCCGAGGTGCGCGTGCCGGACGACGCCCCGCTGCAGGACCGGCTGCTCGGGTATGTGGGCCGGGACCCCGTGTCGAAAAGTGTCTGAGCACTTCGACGGGTCGGTGCAAGGCCACCGCTGAGAGGAACTTTCACCATGGACTGGACCCTGGAAGTCATCGTCGTGCCGGTCTCGGACATCGACCGGTCGAAGCGCTTCTACTCCGAGCAGCTCGGTTTCAAGGTCGACCACGACACGACGTTCAACGAGGACACCCGCGTCCTGCAGCTCACGCCGCCCGGCTCGGGGTGCTCGATCGTGCTGGGCAAGGGCATCGTCAAGGGCGAGCCCGGCACGCTGAAAGGCGTGCAGCTGGTCGTCTCCGACCTGGAGAAGGCCCGCGCGCAGCTCGTCGAACGCGGCGTCGACGTCGGCGAGATCGTGCGCATGAACGAATTGGACGGCGGGTCGTTCATCTTCTTCGACGATCCGGACGGCAACAGCTGGGCCGTGCAGGAGATCAAGGCCCGCGCGACCGGTGGGGAGCAGAAGTGAAGTACATGCTGGTCAGCTACGGCGGCAGCCAGGAGGACTGGGAGGGGCTCGCCGCGTGGTCGGACGAGGACATGCACCGCATGATCGCCTACATGCGTGCGTTGAACGAGGAGTTGCAGACCACGGGTGAGTTGCTGCAGTCCGAGGGCTTGAGCGGTCCGGCTCGGGCGTTCGTGGTGCGCGGCTCCGACTCCGGTCCCGTTGTGGTGGATGGTCCGTTCGCGGAGTCCAAGGAGGTCATCGCGGGGTACTGGGTGGTGGACGTCGCGAGCCACGACCGCGTGCTGGAGATCGCGCAGAAGTGCTCCGCCTGCCCCGGTCCAGGCGGCCAGATCCTGAACCAGCCGATCGAGGTGCACCCCGTCATGGGCGCTCCGGACGTCGACCCCGACACCCTCGCGCCCTACCAGAAGTAGCGCTCGGGAACAGTACGCGGGGAGCTTTCGTACTCTCCTGGAGGACGAAAGGGCCCCGCGTACCGTCCGAGCGAGCTACTTCAGGTCGTAGGCGCGGATGATGGTCTGCTGGACCTCACCGCCCGCGTCGGCGGCCCTGGCCTTGAACGAGACGTTCTTGGCGTTGTGCGGGTGGAAGAGAGTGACCTGCCAACCGGTGCGGGTTTTCTGCAACGGCATCTGCTTCCACGTCTTGCCCTCGTCGTAGGACACCTGCACCGCCGGGTCCTTGATGTTCGTGACGGTGCCCGTTCCGTTGCGCTCCACCGTGATCGGCACGGTGACGACCCGACCGGCACGGTTGTACTCGTCCAACCGAGGCGCGAACCGGACCGCCAGCAGCGGCACCGGCTTGTAGTCCTCGCCGGGCACGTTCTGCGAGGTGAACTGCCAGTCGGTGGTGATCTGCGCCGACTGCGAGTCGCGGGTCGCCTCGACGTGGGCGAAGTAGCGCTTGTTCTCCGCCGGGGCGTTCGGGATGTACGCCGAGCCCGCGTAGGCCTGGTCGGAGATGACCTTGCCGTCGACGGTCACGGTGGTGCGGCCGGTGTGCTGGCTGCCACCGTTCATGCCCTGCGCGCCGAACATGGGCACGTCCAGGCGCAGCACGTTGCCCACGCGGCCGGCGAACCGGACGTAGCGCGGGTCGTTCGGCAGGCTCGGGCCGTAGACGGCGCTGTTCCAGTGCTCGGTCACCGTGCGCCCGGCCTTGAACACCCGCGGCGCCGCCGAGAACTGGTAGCCGAGGCTGGGGTACTCGCCGAGCTTCGTGAACTCGCTCAGCGAACCGGACCAGTCGACGTCGGGCGTGTAGAACTCCTTGAGCCGCAACGGCAACGGCCCGGACGCACCGTTGTCGCGCTGGCCGATCGAACCCGGGACGCGCGCGTGCGTCACCGAGTTGACGTGAGCCAGCGCGCGGTCGGGGACGGCACGCTGGAGGTCGGCAGGGACGCGGGTCTTCTCGGCGATCCGCACGTGGTACTGGTACGGGCTGCCGGCGAAGGACCCGTTGCCGTCCGGGCGGGCCATGACGCTCTGCGCGTAGAAGTCGAACTTCGGCCAGGACGACGCCGACGGGCGCACGGCCACGTTCTCGAAGTCGTTCAGGATCCAGGTGCTGCCGGTGGTGCCCCAGTTGGTCGTCATGTCGAAACCCAGCTCGGACGCGGCCGGCATGGCCTCCTTCTGGTCGACCTTGATGACGGGTTTGACGCCCTGGCGCGCGTCGATCACGAGGTCGGTGTTGGCCGTGACGCTGAACGCCGGCTCGATCGCGACGGTGTTGCTGCCGCGCTTGGTCGGGTCGGCGTTGGGCGTGTAGACCGACGAGTCGAGGAAGTACGCGCCCTTGGGCAGGCGCTGCACGACCGTGCCGGACGGGTCGAAGCGGAAGTACGCCTTCGGCTGGTCGACACTGACGAACCGGTAGGTGTAGTCCGGCGCGGGCTTGCCGGTCCCGTCGACGAACGAGAGCTTCACGTCGTAGCTCTCGACCTCCTTCACCACACCGATCGGCACGCGCACGCCGTCGGACGACAGCACCACCGCGCCGTAGATCGCGTCCGGCGTGGCAGCTCGGGTGTCGGCGGTGACCACGGCGTCCGCGGTGCCACCGGCGGGGATCGTCAGCTTCGACGGCGACACGCTGAACAACGACCCGGCGGGCTTCACCTCGGCGATGCTCAGATCCACCGTCACGTCGGACGTACCGGTGTTGCGGTAGGTCAGCTTCTGCGTGATCGGCTTGTCGTCGTCGTGCGGCCACAACGCGGTGCCCAACGACAGACTGCCCGCGTTCGTCGACACTGCCGAAGACACCGCACGGCCCACGTCGAGACGTCCCGCACCCTGGTCGTAGACGGTCAGCGTCGGGTTCGGCTTGGCCGAGTTCATCAGCGCGGCCTTGAGGTCACCGGCTTTCCACGACGGGTGCTGCGACGCGAGGACAGCCGCCGCGCCCGCCACGTGCGGCGTGGCCATCGAGGTGCCCGAGAGCGCGACGTGGCCTTCGTCGGCGGGCGTGCCGATCCGGCCGTTCTTCGCCTTGGCCGCGACGATGTCGACGCCCGGCGCGGTGATGTCGGGCTTGATCGCGTTGTTCGTCCACCGCGGGCCGCGCGAGGAGAACTCGGCGAGCTTGTCGTCGCGGTCCACGGCGCCGACGGTGAGAGCCGCGTCGGCGGAACCGGGTGAACCGATCGGGCCACCGGAGTTGCCCGCGGCGACCACGAACAGCGCCCCGGTCTGCTCCGTGATCCGGTTGAGCGCCAACGACATCGGGTCCGTGCCCTCGTCGGGCCAGGAGCTGCCGAGGCTCATGTTGATGACCTTGGCCTTGGTCGCGGCCCACTCCATGCCGGCGATGATGTCGCTCTCGCGGCCGCCGCCGTAGTCGCCGAGCACCTTGCCGTTGACGATCTTCGAGTCGGGCGCGATGCCCTTGTACTTGCCCTCACCGGTGATCGTGGACGCGACGTGCGTGCCGTGGCCGAGGCGGTCGTCGGTGGAGTCGCTGTCGCTGAAGTTCTTCGATTCGACGACCGCGCCCGCGAGGTCCGGGTGCGTCTCGTCGACGCCCGTGTCGAGCACCGCGACCGTGACGTCCTTGCCGGTCCAGCCCTTCGCCCACGCCTCGGGCGCGCCGACCTGCGCGGCACTGCGGTCCAGTGACGCGGTCACCTTGCCGTCGAGCCAGACCTTTCCGGTGCCCGCCGCCCGGACACCGGACCAGAAGCTGCCGTTCTTCTCGGCGGTCATCGCGTGCGCGTTGATGCTCGGCAACGACTCGGCGTTCGCCGCGCTGATCCCCTGCCCCTGCACGATCAGCGGAATGGTCTTGCTGGACGCGTCGTCGTAACCGGATCTGGCGAGCAGGCTGACGTCGAACAGCCGCGCGTCGAGCTCGCCCGAGTTGAGCCTGCCCTGGGCGTCGTCCGGGACGACGTGCAGGTCGCCGCGAGCGTCCTTGAAGCTGTGGAACCGGACGTTGTCCCTGCCCCTGACCTCGACCTTGCCGTTGGTGACGGTGACCTCGTCACCGGTGACGAGCGTGACCTTCGTGGTCAGCCCGTCCGCATTCACCTCTTGTTGTGGCGCCGCGGAAACAGGAACGGCTGCCGTGGCGGCAACCACGACAGCCGTCAGCCCTGCGGCGAGATGTGCTCGTGTCAACGCGAACTCCCCTGGTTCACCGTGGAGGCATTAGCCCTCAGTGACTGAGACACGTCCCAGGGTGATCGCGTTGTACGCCAGGTCACATCAACCGTTCACAGAATGGCGTGCGCCTAGCTGATCGCGGTGTTCGCCAGCGACACGACGGTGCCGACCAGCAGCACCAGCGCGACGGCCGGCAGGAACCAGTGCGGGCGCACCCGAGCGCGCCACAGCGACCAGATGGCGACGAACAGGAGCAGGATTCCGAACACGATGCTGCCGATGTGGCCGATGTCGGTCAGCGGCCGTGCTTCCGGGCACACGGGCGGGCAGTAGACGATCGGGAAGCCGTTGGTCAGCGCCGCCCAGCCGGCACCGAGGATCCCGGCGCTGGCGACACCGCTGCCGTTGCCCTGGGCGCCCGCCGTGAAAGAGACCGCCCACCAGATCTGGATGAGCGCGACGCCGACGAGCGTCGTCGCCTCGGGCAGGCTGAGCGTCCCGTGCAGGTCGAACAAGCCGACGCCGAAGTCGATGACGATGTGCAGCACGCTGACGAACATCGTCACCAGGCCGAGCCAGAACCAGACCGGCATCCGCCAGTCACGGCCGGACCACGCGAGTCGCTCGCTGCGCACCCGTCCACTATCGGGCATGCCTGGGCGATCAGCGCCGGCGTTCACCCGATGGCACGCTCCACGGCCGCCTCGACGTGCAGGCGGGTCGTCGGGAACACCGGCAGCGGCACGTCGTCCTGGCTGATCAGCAGCTCGATCTCGGTGCAGCCGAGGATGATCCCCTCCGCCCCCTCGAACCGCGCGATCACGTCCTGGTAGGCACGGCGGGACTCGTCGCGGACAATGCCGAGGCACAGCTCGTCGTAGATGATCCTGTGCACGGTCGCGCGGTCCTCCGTGGACGGAAGCAGGACGCGCAACCCGTGCGACTCCAGGCGTTCGCGGTAGAACGGCTGGTCCATCGTGAACCCCGTGCCGAGCAGCCCGACCGTGGTCAGGCCCGCGTTCTTGATGGCCGCCGCGGTCGTGTCGCCGAGGTGGATGACCGGGATGTCAACCGCGGCCTGCACCTCGTCGAACACCTTGTGCATGGTGTTGGTGCAGATGAGCAGGAAGTCAGCGCCGCCGGCCTGGACACCGGCGGCGGCTTCGGCGAGCGCCTTGCCCGCGTCGTCCCAGCGGCCCTCGACCTGCATGCGTTCGATCTCGGCGAAGTCCACCGAGTGCAGCACGATCTTGGCCGAGTGCAGGCCGCCGACGCGTTCGCGCACCAGCACGTTCGCGAGCCGGTAGTACTCCGCGCTGCTCTCCCAGCTCATCCCGCCCAGCATCCCGATCGTCAGCATGCCTCCAAGTCAAGCACTCCAGCGCGGGTCGCGGCCGGTGCGGGCGACGAGCTGCTGCATCGGCGACGCGTCCGCCGGAGGCTCGACGGGCGGCTTGAACACGTTCCACTCGATGGCCGTCGGGCCCATCTGCGTGACGAGGTTCGAGACCTCGTCGAACACCTCGGTGTCCGGCTCGAAGTTCTGGCCGGTCGCCTGAGCGAGGTCCCACGCGTGGATGGTGAGGTCGAGCAGCGCCAGGCCACCGACGGTCTGCGCCGGCATCTGCATGTTCCCGGCGATGCCCTCGTCCGCACCGGGCTGGCCCCACGCGTCGACGAGCTTTGCGGTCTCGGACGGGAACTGCGTGCGCCACTGCGGGTAGTTCGGGGTGTGGCTGAAGTCGGCGTCCTGCTTGACGGCGAGCTTCTGGAACTCGACGACGACGTGCAGCAGGTGGTCGAGCAGGGCGCTGACGTCGTAGTCGGCGCACGGGGTGGGCTTGGTCAGGTCGTCGTCGGTGATGTTCGCGATGACGGGCAACGCGTGGTCGCGGGCGCGGTCGAGCAGAACGCTGAGCTTCATGGTTCCGAACGCTATTGGCCCGCGGTTCGCCGTTCTTGAAGAAACGCGCCAACCTAGGATCTCCGGTGTGCAAAGGCCGCGCCGGGACACTCGGGGGATCGTGGACGCGCGCGAGCTCTTCTCTCGCGTGCGGTTCCGCCGCCGTGTGCCGTGTGCGGAGTTGCAGCCGTATCTGGAGCACTACTGGCTGATCGACGGCACGCTCGATGAGCCGTACACCTCCTACGTGGTGCCGCATCCGTCTGTGAACGTCGTCTTCGAACACGGGTACGCGCACCCGGAGATCGCCGGAGTGGCGCTGGGGTTGTTCAGCCACGTGCTCGACGGGCCGATTCGGGTGGCCGGTGTGCAGTTCCGGCCCGGCGGGTTCCGGCCGTTCCGCGACGAGCCGGTGTCGCGGTGGACCGGGAAGCGCGTCCGGCAGACCGACATACCGTCGTCGCCGGTGCTGGACGTGGAAGACGAGGACGAGAGAGTTGCCGCACTCGACGCGTTCCTTCTCTCGTGGGGACCAACGCCCGATGCGCAGGCCACGCTCGCGATGGACCTGGTGCAACAGATCCGCGAGGACCGGGAGATCCGGAAGGTCACCGACTTCGCGCGGGCCGCCGGTGTCTCGGTGCGGACGATGCAGCGGCTGTTCGCGGACTACGTCGGGGTGAGCCCGAAGTGGGTGATCCTGCGGTACCGGATCCACGAGGCGTTGGAGCGGGCGGAGTCCGAGGTGGAGTGGTCACGGCTGGCCGCCGACCTCGGTTACAGCGACCAGGCCCACTTGGTGCGGGACTTCACCCAGACCGTCGGAGTGTCTCCAGCGGCTTATGCGCGGGCACTCAGTTGAAGTACTCGCACAGCTCGATGAGCATGCCCTCGGGACCGCGGACGTAACAGGTCTTGAGCATGCTCTGGTAGGTCTCGACGTTGCGCACCACTTCGCCGCCGAGCGGCTTCAAGCGGGCGAGCGTGTCGTCGAGGTCGTCCACAACGAACGCGACGTGCCGCAGGCCGAGAGCGTTGATCGGGGCATGTGAGCTGCCGTCGACGGCGTCCGGCGTCTCGAACTCGCTGAACTCGATGCGGTACCGGTCGTCCGGGGTGCGCAGCATCGCGATCTCGCTCTTGGAGCCGTCGAGGCCGATCACGCCGTCGACGAACTCGCCCTCCATGTGCGCCTTGCCTTCGAGCTCCATGCCGAGGGCTTCGAAGAACGCGACGGCCGCCGCGAGGTCGGTGACGGTCATGCCGACGTGGTGCATGCTCTTGATGGTCATATCCCTGGGACGGTACCGCCGACGTCACTTCGACATCGGAAGTGGTCCAATTTCGAAGGCGAGATCTGGCTCTGCTTTCTGGACCGCTTGCGCGGCAGGGTTGTCGGCATGAGCCTTGCATTCCTGGTCACGACGTTGATCGCGGTCGCCACACCCGGAACCGGTGTCCTCTACACGTTGTCGGCCGGTCTCGCACACGGCCGGAAGGCGAGTGTGATCGCCGCGTTCGGCTGCACGCTGGGGATCGTGCCGCACGTGCTGGCCACGGTCACCGGGTTGGCGGCGCTGTTGCACGCGAGCGCGCTGGCGTTCCAGGTCGTGAAGTACCTGGGTGTCGCCTATCTGGTGTACCTGGCGTGGATGACGTTGCGGGACAAGAGCGAGCTGGTGGTGGACACCGCGGCGGGTCCTGCGTCGGCGCGGAGGATCGTGGTGTCGGCGGTGCTGATCAACCTGCTCAACCCGAAGCTGACGATCTTCTTCGTGGCGTTCCTGCCGCAGTTCGCTTCGGGCTTTCAGGAGATGGTCACGTTGAGCGGCGTGTTCATGGCGCTGACGTTCGCGGTCTTCGCCGTGTACGGGGTGTTCGCGGCGTCGATGCGCGACCGGGTGCTGGCCCGGCCGCGCGTGCTGGTGTGGTTGCGCCGGTTCTTCGCCGCTTCGTTCGCCGCTCTGGGCGTGAAGCTCGCGCTGACCTAGTCGCAGGCGGCGGCGCGTTCGAGCAGCAGCGTCTTCTCGCGTTCGTTGCGGGTGAGCTTCGCGGCCTTCTCGAACTCCGCCTTGGCCTCCTTGGCGCGGCCGAGCTTGAGCAGGAAGTCGCCGCGCACACTGGGCAGCAGGTGGTAGCCCTGCAACGCCTTCGCGCCGGAGATCTCGTCGACCAGCGCCAGCCCGGCGGCGGGTCCGAACGCCATGGAGAGCGCCACCGCGCGGTTGAGCTCGACGATCGGCGACGGCGAGATCTGCCCGAGCACCTCGTAGAGCGTGGCGATGCGTTGCCAGTCGGTGTCCTCGGGCCTTCGAGCCCGGGCGTGACACGCGGCGAGGGCGGCCTGCACGTAGTACGGGCCGGGCGGCTGGTTGAGCGCTTCGGCCCGTTCCAGCGCCTTGAGGCCGCGGCCGATGAGCAGCCAGTCCCACTTGCCGCGGTCCTGTTCGAGCAACAGCACGGGTTCGCCGTTCGGTCCGGTGCGGGCCTTCGACCGCGAGGCCTGGATCTCCATCAGCGCGACCAGGCTGTGGACCTCGGCCTCCTTGGGCGCGAGCTCCGCGAGCACACGACCGAGCCGCAGCGCCTCCGCGCACAGCTCAGGGCGCATCCAGTCGTCGCCCTGGGTTGCGGAGTAGCCCTCGTTGAAGATCAGGTAGAGGACTTCGAGCACGGACGCGAGGCGGGTCTGCAGGTCGGGGCCTTCGGGGACCTCGAACGGCACGCCGGCGTCGGCCAGCGCCTTCTTGGCGCGCACGATCCGTTGCGCCACGGTCGAGTCGCTGACCAGGAACGCGCGGGCGATCTCCTCGGTCTTGAGGCCGCCGAGCATCTTGAGGGTGAGGGCGACCCGTGCCTCGGTGCCCAGAACGGGGTGGCAGGCGGTGAAGATGAGGCTCAGCAGGTCGTCGCCGATCTCGTCGTCGACGCCCTCGCTGGCATCCGGCGTGGCCTCCTGGACGTCGCGCCCGATCTCCTCGACCTTGCGGTTGAAGTTCTCCCGCCTGCGAATCTGGTCGATCGCCCGCCGCTTGGCCGTCGTCATCAGCCACGCGCCGGGATTCTTCGGCACGCCGTCCTCAGGCCACTGCTCCAACGCCGCGACCAGCGCGTCCTGCGCCATCTCCTCGGCGAGCCCGACGTCGCGCGTGTACCGGGCGAGCGCGGCGATGACCTTCGCCGACTCCATCCGCCAAACCGCGTCGATGGTGCGGTGCACCGAGGTAGTAGCCCCCATGGAGGCATCAGACCACAGCCACCTGCCGTATTTCCACGACGCACGCCGGAAGGGGGATGCGCCTGACGCGTTCGACCGCCTCCTCGCGGCTGCGGACGTCGATCAGCCAGTACCCGGACACCCCGCAGGCGTGCGGCACGAGGTCGCCGGCGTCGAGCAGGACACCGCCGCGTTCGAGGGCGTCGGTGTGCAGTGCTGCCAACGGATCCGGACTTATGACGAACACCATGAACCGCACCGGGCCTCCTCGATCGCGCTCCCCTTGCAGAGACGTCGAACGGGAGGCCCGGAAATCGACGCGATGATCAGGTGAAGTCGGCGCGGTGATCACGTGCCCACTGCGCGAACGTCCGGTACGGCCGGCCCATGAGCCGCTCGTAGTCCGGCGACACCACGAACTCGTAGTCGCTGAAGTCGTCCGCCTCGCCACCCTCGTACCCGGCGATGCCGAGGATGTAGCGGGCGATCTCCTCCGGCCAGCCGACGCTCACGTAGTAGGCGAGCGCCTCCTCGACCGTGACGTCCCGGAACCGCAGCGGACGCCCGATCGCCTCGCCCAACTCCGCTGCCATCTGCCGCTGGGTGAGCCGCGGCGGGCCGGTCAGGTTGTAGGCCTTGCCCGCGTGCCCGTCCGCCAGCAGGACCTTGATCGCCACCTCGGCGATGTCGGCCTCGTGGATCGGCTGGCCGAACTCGTCGGGGTTCGGGTGCACGATGGTGCCGTCCGCGCGGATCGACGGACCCCACAGGTCGATCTTGTTGGCCGCGAACTCGCCCGGCCGCAGGTGGGTCCACTCGACGCCGGACGCCTCGACCGCCTGCTCGACCGGCAGGTGGTGGCTGGTGTCGTAGCCGTGGGTCACCGCGCCCGAGGACAGCGTGACGATCCTGCGCACACCGGCTTTCACCGCTCGCGCAACGACTTCCGCGGCGGTCGGCGGGTGGACGAACAAGTACAGCTTCTCCACGCCGTCGAACGGGATGCTCGCCGGGTCGTCGAGATCGCCCCGCACGACCTCCACACCCGCCGGGAACGACGCGCGAGCCGGGTTGCGGCTCACCGCACGGACGTCAGAACCCAGGCCACGCACCACCAATCGGCCGACGTTGCCCGTCGCGCCGGTCACCAGGATCGTCATCGCAGGCCCCCTTCGATTCCGTCCAGCAGCTTCTCCAGCCCGTAGTCGAACGAGCCGCGCATGTTGTCCGCGAGCGTGCCCTCGGCGTGGTAGGCGCCGGCGTTCCACAGCGCGGTCATCGCGGGATAGCGCTCCACGTCGAAGTAGTCGTCCCAGAACACCTGCCGCGCGCCCCACCACGAGTCGCCGGACTCACCGGTGGCCGCCGCGAGCTGTTGATCGTCCACTTCGGACGCCGCCGCGCCGTGGACGAACCCCTCGATCGCCACGTGCGCCACGGTGACCTGGCGCGGTTCCAGGCCCGCGTCGGTCAGAGCGGCCAGCACGAACTCCTGGCCGTCCATCAGGCCCGGCCCGAGCGGCGGGCGGACCATCGACACGTCCCGCATCCACGGATGTGCCTGGTAGACCGCGCGGGTGCGGTCCGCGTAGTGCTTGATGCGCTCACGCCACGTGCCGTCAAAGCCGAGCGCACGTTCCTGCAGCACGGTGTCGGCCATCAGGTCGAGGAGCTCGCCCTTGCCCGGCACGTGCGTGTAGAGCGACATCGTGCCGACGGTCAGCTCCTGCGCGACGCGGGCCATCGACATCGCGCCGAGCCCTTCGCGGTCGGCCACCGCGATCGCCGCCGCGACGATCTGGTCGACGCTCACCTTGGGCTTCCTGCCGACCGGCTTCGGCTCCTGCGGCGTGCGCCAGAGCAGTGCGAGCGTCCTGACCGGGTCTCCCCCGCCACTGCGTTCGGAGGCCATCCGTCCACCCCAATTCCGTAGGCCATACGGAAACAATACCGTACGACCTGCGGGAATCAACCGACCAGCTCCAGCCAAGCCTCCGCGAGAACGCTGTGACCTGCGGCGGTGAGGTGCACACCGTCCTCTGACCAGCGTTCCGGGGTGTCCAGGGCGGTGAAGAGGCGGTCGGCTTCGAGCAGCTCGGCGTCGTACCGGGTGGCGAGCTCGTGCACGACCTCGATCTTCGGCTCCAGGTCGGCGCGCCACTCCTCGCGTTCCTGGTCGCCGATCAGCACGCCGTGGGGCCCGGCCTCGACCACGGCCGACACGTGCAGCAGGAACGGCTCGACGAGGATCAGCTCTGTGTCCGCCAGTGGCTTCAACAGCCGGTCATAGGTGTCCGCGTACTCCTCGGTCGAGATCACCGGTGCCTCGGGGAGGATCGTGCGCCGGCCGACGTCGTTGATCCCGACCAGGATCGACAGCACGTCCGGGCGCGCGTCGAGGACGTCGGTCTGCCAGCGGGCTTCCAGATCGGTCACCGTGTCGCCGGGGTGAGCGGTGTTGAGCCAGGTCAGAGGCCGGTCGGGGTGTTCGAAGCACCACCGGCCGGCGGCCTGCAGCGCGTACGCCGCGCGGTCCTCACCGGGCGGTCGCACGAAGCTGCTGATCGAGTCGCCGGTGAACATCACGGTGCTGCCGGCCTTCAGCGTGATCGTCATGCCCGCAACCCTGACGCGACCCGCTGACAGGCCGCGCACACGACGCTGATCAGCGCCTGTTGACGTACCAGGTGACCTTCACAGCGGTCGCCGACAGGTCCTTCAGCTCGGCACACACCTCGCGCCCGAACACCAGTCCGGTGCTGCGGCAGACCCGCTCTTCGTTGTTGCTCAACGACTTCGCGGACGTATAACCGTGCGACGCCAGATGTGTGCGCATCACCTCGTGAGCGCGCTCGCCGGTCGCCTCCACCTGACGCGCGCAATTGGCCCCGTGTCCCGAGCCGCACCACATCTCGGCATGGCTCAGCCGCAACCCGGACGGCCCGGGCAGGACGCCTTCGTCACCGGGCGCGGCGCCCTCGTGCTCGTCCAGCACGGCGACCGCGGTGCCCAGCAGACCCAGCCCCACCACGGCCGCCAGCCACACGACGCCGACGAGCCACCGCCCGTCCACCAGCAGGCTCACCGAGCACACCACCCCGGTGAGCAGCGGGTAGAGCCAGAAGCCCTCCATCGCGGCCGGCACCCACGGCCCGGACCAGCCCAGCCCGCGCGGCACGACGAACCACGCCTGCAGAGCCAGCAGGACCAGCCCGACGACGAGTCCGGTTCGCACGGTGCGGGCCAACGCGCACCACAGCAGGATCGGCAACGCCAGGTACAGGCTCGCGTCCGCGAAGGACACCGCCAGTCCCGCGGCACCCAACGCAAAACGCCACCAATGCGCACGCAGCCCAGTGATCCACACCTGGCCAGTATGCGGAACCGAGGGAGCAAGATGGCGGCCATGATTCACACCGCCCGGCGCTTCCACGACCTGCTCGAGCCGATCTGCCTGGTCACCTTCTTCGCCGACGAGTGCAACGAGGAGCTGGCCGCGCTCGGCCACGGCAACTACTGGGACGGCTACTTCGCCAGCCGCGCCGCACCGCTCGGCCGCGTGCCGGCGGAGGTCGTGCACGCGGCGTTCTACAACTTCGGCGACGGGGAGGCCGCGCGGCACATCCCGGGCGCGTGGGAGAAGATCCCGCCCGAGGAGTCCGTCGCCGCCCGCGAACGGGGTAGCGCGGCCTCGGTCCGGCGGATCGTCGGCGACCTGGCCGACTCTCCCGGGCTGGTGCGCGCCGCCGACCTGACCACCAAAGCCGCGACGAGCGCGCCCGTGGTCGGCCGGGTTATGTACGCGGGGATGCGCACGCTGCCCATCCCGGCCGATCCGGTGGCCCGGTTGTGGCATTCCGCGACCATGCTGCGCGAGCACCGCGGTGACGGGCACATCGCCGCCCTGGTCGGCGCGGGCATCGGCGGCATCGAGGCGCACGTGCTCTCGGCGCTGGAGATGGGCATCCACCCGCCGGAGTCGCACGGGCGCATCCACCACCTGCCGAAGAAGCGGCTCAAAGCGGCCATGGACGGCCTGCGCGAGCGCGGGATCGTCGACGCCGAGGGCTGGTTCACCGACGCGGGCCGCGAGCTCAAGCAACGCGTCGAGGACCTGACCGACGAACTCGCCGCCCCGCCGTACGAGGCGCTCTCGCCCGCCGAACAGGACGAGCTGGTCGCCGTGCTCGAACCCATCAGCGCGAAGCTGGTGGCCGCGGGCTCGCAGTGACCCAGGGACGGAGACGCGGAAACGCCGCCCCGGTCCGGGACGGCGTTTCCTGTGTGGTGGGAGCTGGTCTGTCAGGCCACTCGAAGATCGGCTCCGGCCGGTTCGAGCAGCAGCTGGGTCACCCGCAGCTGACTGGCGGCGGCCCTCAGGTCCTTCACGATCTCGGCGACGTCGTGGCCCAGGTCTTGGTCGGCCCGCGAGGCCAGCTGGGCGGCGGACATGCCCAGCCGGGCGCTGGTCTGCCGAATCTCCTCGAGGGCGACCCGCAGCTCGTCGACCGTCAGCGGGGTGCTCATGACCGCCAGGCCAGGCTGGTCAGCATTTCCTTGCCTCGTTCGGCGTTGCGCGGCTGGCTGAGCACGTCGTAGCGACCGGCCACGAGCTGGGTGACGGACGCGAAGTCGCGCTTGCCGCGAGTGGCGCCGTAGCGGACCGCGGCGCCGGCGAGCCCGAACGCGGTACCGGCGATGAGGCCCACGACGATCGGGGCGAGAGCGCCACCGGTCGAGAACAGGCCCAGCAGCAGACCGACGAACAGACCGAACCAGGCACCCGACGCGGCACCAGCGCCGAGGACGCGGCCCCAGGTCAGGCGGCCGGTGACACGTTCGACGATCATCGGCTCGACGCCGACGATGGTCACGTCGGCGACCGGGAAGTCGTTGTCCGCCAAGTGGTCGACAGCCCGCTGCGCCTCTTCGTAGGTCGCGTAGGAACCGATCGGCCAGCCCGAGGGCGGGGTGGGCAGTGCGTTCACGCCTGCGGCGTTGCCAGCTCCTGCGGTGAACGGAGTCGCGGTGGTCATTTTGCAACACCTCCGATATGCGATTCCCTTACACCACGTATTACGAATGCGCTCCCACGATTGTTCCCGCAGTTGAGCCGATGTGACTCAGCTCCCTCTCGGTAAGCGTGATGTCCAGCGATTCCAGGGTTTCCGAAAGGTTTTCAACCTGAGAATTCTCAGGTTTGTTCCCCGCTCGCTCAATTGTCAGCGTCGTGCCGACCAAACGGCGGCTCAGTCCTGGTTCGAGGCGCATGACGACGAGCTGGCGGCTGAACGGCGACCGTTCGTGCGTGGCGATGTAGTGGTTGGCCATCAGGTAGTCGACGGGCAGCTGCTCGACGTCGGGGTGGAACGCGTGCATGCGTTGCCAGCCGTCCGCGGTCTCCTTCTCCAGCACCCACAGACCTTCCGCGCGCCGCAGCCGGTGCGGCCACCCGGCCTGATCCACCACCGCGCCGTCGACCAGCGGCATCGGGTGCAGCATCCCGGCGCCGAACCCGACGTCGATCAGGTGGTCGTCCACGAGCGACACGAAATGCGTGCGCGGCCCGGTCGCCACCCGGCTCATCCGCCGCGCGACCGAATGTCCGAGGCGTTCCAGCACGGCCGTGAACAGCAGCTGGTGCTCGTAGCAGTAGCCGCCGCGGCGTCGGCCGATCATCTTGGCCTGGATGTCCGCGAGATCCAGCGACGGCACGAGGCCGAGCATCACGTCGATGTTCTCGAACGGGATGGCGCGCACATGCGCCTCGTGCAACTCCGTGAGCGTGCTCGACGCGGACGCTCCCGTGCGCGCGAAGTACGCGTCGAGGTCCACCAAGTCCGTCTGCCACATGACCGCAGACTGCCATTCCTCTTTGGTGAGGGCGTACTCCACTTCGCCCTGTTCACTGCCCGGCAGCGGCTCGGCCCAGTCGACGTGGAACGTCCGGATGTGCCGCAGCCCGGACTTCTCCATCACGCGCCGCGAGCCGGAGTTGACGAACATCGTGGTGGCGACGACCCGCTGCACGTCACCGGTCGTGAAACCGCGTGCTATCAGCGCTTTCGAGCCCTCGGTGCCGTATCCGCGGCCCCAGAACTCCGGGTGCAGCCGGTAGCCGAGCTCGACCACACCGTCCCCGACGGGCTTGAACTCGAACCAGCCGACGAACCGGCCGGTGTCCTTCTCGAACGCCGCCAGGAAGCTCTCGCCGAGGAAGTGCTCGACCGGTTCGGGGTCGAGGTACCGCATGACCTCGGGATCGGCGTGCAACTCGTGCAGCAGGTCCACATCGGACGGCCCGAGCGGGCGCAGCGTCAGGCGTTCTGTTTCCACTTCGCCATCGTGACCCGGTTGTCCACCGGTTTCCCGCACATCAGCGACGCCACGGCCGCCACCAGGCACAGCACGATCGCGAACCCGAAGGCGATCGCGAGCCCCTGCGCGAACGGCTGCGAGATCAGGCTCGGGAAGAACCCCCGCCCGGTCAGGAAGGCGGCCTGGTCCGGCGGGAGCGTCGCGAGCTGGTCGCCGAGCAGCTGCTGGATCGGGTTGTAGCCGAGGAACGCCGCGAACAGCACGGCCACCGCGGGCAGCGACGCCACCTGCGCGGCGGCAGCGGGCGACACGCCGTGCTCGACGAGCCCGGTCCGCATCGCGCCGGGCAGCGACTGCGAGAAGCCGACGATGATCAGGCTGAAGAAGAACCCGATCGACAGCACCATCGCGGTGTTCTGGAAGGTGGTCATCATGCCGCTGCCCGAGCCGCGGGAGCCGGCGGGCAGCGAGTTCATCACCTCGGCGCGGTTGGGCGAGGAGAACATCCCCATCCCGATGCCGGTGCACACCAGGATCAGCGCGAACGCCCAGTACGGGAAGTCGACGGGCAACGCGATCAGCAGCGCGAACGTGGCCGCCGCGATCAGGTTGCCGGTGAACGCGAGCATGCGGCTGCCGACCCGGTCGGACAGGATCCCGGCGGCCGGCGCGGCGAGCAGGAACCCGACCGTCATCGGCAGCATGTAGATGCCGGCCCACAGCGGCGTCTCCTCGTAGGAGTAGCCGTGCAGCGGCAGCCAGATGCCCTGCAGCCAGATGATCAGGATGAACTGCAGCCCGCCGCGGCCCAGTGCCGAGGTGAAGTTGGCGATGTTGCCCCAGGTGAACGACCTGAGCTGGAACAGGCGCAGGTCGAACAGCGGGTTCGGCACGCGTTGCTCGATCACCACGAACGCGGCCAGCACCAGCAGGCCGCCGATCAGGCAGGTGAGCACGAGCGGGCTGGTCCAGCCGGTCTGCGAGGTGCCGTGCGGCTGGATGCCGTAGGTGATGCCGACCAGCACCGCGACCAGGCCGACGGCGAAGGTGATGTTGCCCCACCAGTCCATCTCGGCGTGCCGGCGCTCGCCGGTGTCGCGCAGCTTCAGGTACGCCCAGACCGTGCCGAACAGGCCGAACGGCACGGAGACGATGAAGACCAGGTTCCAGTTGACCGGCGCGAGCAGGCCGCCGATCACCAGTCCGAGGAACGACCCGGCGATGGCGGCCACGCCGTTGATGCCCAGTGCCATGCCGCGCTGGGTCACCGGGAACGCGTCCGCGAGGATCGCCGAGGAGTTCGCCATCAGGAACGCCCCGCCGACGCCCTGCACGACGCGCCACCCGATCAGCCACAGCGCCGCGGCGTCGCCGTCGAACCAGGTCACGGCCAGCATGATCGAGCTGGCCGTGAAGATCGCGAAGCCCAGGTTGTACATGCGGGCCCGGCCGTACATGTCGCCCAGCCGCCCGAAGCTCACCACCAGCACCGCGGTGACGACCAGGAAGCCCATGATCATCCACAGCAGGTAGCCGGTGTTGGCCGGGTCGAGCGGGTTGATCGCGATGCCCTTGAAGATGTCGGGCAGCGCGATCAGCACGATCGAGGAGTTGATCGTCGCGATCAGCATGCCCAGCGTCGTGTTCGACAACGCGATCCACTTGTACCCGGCCGGAGCCGCCTGCACAGTCACTTCGCCATGCTAATCAACTTGTCCAGCCTTCATGGACCAGCCGGACCGCGCACACCGGGCACACCGGGCACATCGAGCATCTC
Source organism: Lentzea sp. NPDC006480 (assembly GCF_040611995.1). Lineage (NCBI taxonomy): Bacteria > Bacillati > Actinomycetota > Actinomycetes > Pseudonocardiales > Pseudonocardiaceae > Lentzea > Lentzea sp. NPDC006480. The sequence continues at coordinate 54,302 of NZ_JBEXPJ010000008.1, read as the reverse complement.
GGCCACCGAGAGCGCTCACCTGTCTACCCGGCGGGTGTGATCGTCTCCAGAATCGTGCCCTCGGCGTCCCGCACGATCACACGGGCATCGGGATGACGGTCGATCAACGGCGCCGCGAGCACGAACGTGCCGTGGCCCAGCTGCGCGGGTACGTCGGCCATGCCGGGCCGGGTGTAGGTGATCGAGGCGACGTGCGGGTCGGTGACCAGGCCGACCGCCGCGTTCGTGGTGCTGCCACCGGACTCCACCTCGCCGTTCTCGCGGTACTTGTAGGGCTTGAAGTCGTAGAACGCGATCAACGCCGCGATGGTCCGGCCGCGCACCTCGGTCATGTCGTCGAGGTCGTACACCGTGGCGGGCGTCGGGTCGTGGTCCGCCTCCCGGCAGTAGACCAGGACGTCGCCGAACCGGCCGACGATCATCGTGTCGGTGGCGCTGACCTTCGACGTCAGCCCGAGCCAGAACTGGTCGGCGTCCGGGATCGCCCGGCCCTGCAGGCACGCGGCGAACCGGGCGGTCTCCGGGGTGTCGCGGACGGCGGGCGGCAGCGGGCGGTCCACGACGGACGGCGTGGGCCTGGGCACGCCGCGCACGGCGAAGTCCTCGCCGTTGACCAGCGCTTTCGTGCCGGTCTCTGCTTTGAGGTAGCCGCTGGGCGCGAGGAACAGCCCGTCCACCAGCGCGGGCATCGTGGTGTTCTGGCCGGGCTCCGCGATCCGGGACAGGCTGAGAAATCGCACGTCCGGCGAGACCAGCCCCGCCATCGTGCCGGACGGCGTGGTGAACAGGATCTTCACCTTGCGGCGGCCGTCCTCGATCTTGACGGGGCTCGGGTCGGAGAGCGTCGTGGTGGTGACGGTGTTCGCGCAGAAGAACAGCCCGGTCGGGCCGCGGAAGGCGGTGAGGACGGTGCCGTTCTTGGCGCTGGTCGCGATCGGCTGCCACTGCTCGGCCGGTGGGTGCGCCTTCGCGGCGGCGACGCAGCGGGCCAGCGTGTCCGGGCCGACCTTGCCCTGCTCGACGTGGTTGACGACGTTGCGGTCCTTGCCGACGAACTCTCCGTTGTGCTGCATCGGAGGGGCGGCGACGTCGGCACCGCCGCCGGTGAGGGCCTGGCTCGCGAAGACGGCTCCGGCGGCCAGGAGGCTCACACCGGCGGCGATCAGGGCAGGCGTGCGGTTGCTCTTCGCACTGGGGTCCATGCCTTCGGACAGGCGATGCCGGGCGCGCATGCGGACGTCGTCGGGCAGGGTGCGGTTCTCGGGCAGGTGGTCGATCACTGGGTGTCCTCGGGGCTCAGATGGCGCAGGTGGGCGCGGGTGCGGGAGACGCGGGCGCGGACGCTCGACTCGGTGATGCCGAGGAGCGTGGCGGCGTCGGCGGTGGACACGTCGCCGAGCAGGCAGAGCTGCGCGATCTCACGTTCGGAGCGCGGCAGCTTCGCGATCGCGGCCACCACGGCGGCGAGGTGGCGCTGGGCGTCGGTGCGGGCGGCGACCTCGTCGGCGTGGTCGCGTTCGTCCTGCGGGGCGAGTTTGCCGATCAGCCGCAACGCTCTGCGGGACGCGCGCCACTCGGTGCGGGCGCTGTTCGCCGTCACCGTGTAGAGCCAGGGCAGGGCGCAGTCGCGCACCAGCCGGGCCTCGCCGCGCTTGCGCCACGCCGTCAGGAACGTCGCCGACAGCAGGTCCTCCGCCTGCGACCAGGAGGCGGTCAGGCGGTAGGCGTAGTTCCACACCGCCTCGGCGTGGCGTTCGAAGAGCTCGGCGAACGCGGCGTGGTCGCCCTTCGCGATCTGGTCCCAGAGGTGCGCGTCCGGCGGCGGACCCACGTCCGCGCGCTCGGTCGTCTCAGTCATCACACTCCGCCTGGGGCCGTCACCGGCCAGTGTGCTGCGTGACGCCCGTCACTCACATACCGGTCGGTAGGCCCTACTCGTAGGCATAGGAGAGCGCGATGGCAAGATCGTGGCGTGCCGATCGAGCAGCAGCAGTCCGGCAGTGCAGAGCCGGCGACCCAGGTGTTCGCGAAGATCACGATCGAGGAACCGACCTTGCCGTCCACAGCACCGGCAGCGCCGGCCACGCCCGCCCCGGTGCCTGCGGCGGGGAAGCCGACATCGACAAGTCAGTCGAAGTCGCTGGCCAAGAGGATCGCGCGGCGCATCCTCGGCCCGACTCTCATGACCAAGAGGTAACCAGGGCTACCGGTCGGGGACCTGGCCGATCCCACCGCACACACGGCAGGCGGTCCGGTCCTCGTTGAGCCCAGAACCATGGCAACGGCTGCACTCCTTCACAGAGGATCAGTGTCCGCCTCTACTCCGAGTGGCCCAAGCCGCCAAGCAGGGACCGTCACGGCAATAATGGGTGACCCCCATCGTTCACGCTCGGTGATCAGACCGGGGTGGACGGTCCGGCCGGAATCTCGTTGGCACGGGCCGCATTGCCTGCGACGACACCTGGGACGATGCCTCCGCGGTCGCCGTGCGGGAGCCTCCACCAGCCCGAGCAACCACGGGGGCAGGGGTGCGACATCTCGTGCAGCACAAGGCCTTCCGGACTGGGAACGGGTTGCTGCCACGACATCGTGCCCGAGCCCGCGCAGAGCAGGCAGGGGTCCTCTTCGCACTCCACGCAAGGTAATTACTCCACACGGGACACTGTGGGCAATCGCTGAATCGAGGGGAGATCACCGATGGCGGTCGCGGTCGTGACAGGAGCGGGTTCCGGCGTGGGTCGTGCGGCGGCGCGAACCCTGCTGGCGGCGGGATTCCAGGTGGCGCTGGCCGGGCGGCGCGAGGACGCGTTGCACGAGACGGCCGCCGGGTTCGAGGACAGCTTCGTTGTACCAACCGATGTGTCGCATGAGGACTCGGTCGTGGCGTTGTTCGCCGCTGTGGTCGAGAAGTGGGGCCGTGTGGACGTGTTGTTCAACAACGCCGGCACGAACGTCCGGGCCACGCCGATCGAGGAGTTCAGCCTCAGCGCGTGGGAGAAGGTCGTCGGGGTGAACCTGACGGGTGCGTTCCTGTGCGCGCGTGAGGCGTTCAGGGTGATGAAAGCCCGCGGTGGCGGGCGGATCATCAACAACGGGTCGATCTCGGCGTCGGTGCCGCGCCCGCACGCGGTGGCGTACAACGCGACCAAGCACGCCATGACCGGGCTGACCAAGACGTTGTCGCTGGAGGGCCGGGCGTTCGGCATCGCGTGCGGGCAGATCGACATCGGCAACGCGGCGACGGAGATGACCGCGCGCATGGGCCAGGGCGTGCTGCAGGCGAACTTCGAGACCAGGCCGGAGCCGACGTTCGACGTGCGGCACGTGGCTGACGCGGTGCTGTACCAGGCTCAGTTGCCGCTCGACGCCAACGTGCAGTTCATGACCGTGATGGCCACGACGATGCCCTACATCGGCAGGGGCTAGGCGATCGGCAGGGGCTGAGCCTGGTAGAGGCCGCCGCCGCGTTCCAGCAGCCCGAGATCGACGAGGTAGCGGCGGATGGTCACGTGGTCGACCTCTCCCCCGTCGCACCACGCCTGGAGCCGCTCGTTGATCTCCTTCTCCTCGTAGTAGGTCTGCGGGGTGAAGGCGTTCGACGCGACGTGCTCCAGGATCTTGCGGCGGCGTTCGTGCGAGACCGGCAGCGAGATGAGCTTGTCACCGCGCACGAACGGTGCGAGCCCGTCTGCGGGCATCGCCTCCGTGAGCGTGGCGGCGAGCGGCTTGAGGTCGGCGGGCCGGGCCGGGTCGCCCTCGACGAGCCCCGCTTCGCGGAGCTTGAGCAGTGCGATGCCGGCGTCCTTGACCTTGAGCCCGGACGTGGCGGCGATGTCGGCGAGCGTTCCCGCGCCGAGGACGACGGCGGCGAACGCCTTCAGCCTCGACGGTTCGGCCAGCACGCGCACAACGGACTCCGGGGTGGTCATGACTGCGACCGTAACCACCCCGTCCACCCGATTTCAGCGTGACGGCGCGCCCTGCCAGTCTCTTCCGGGCCACTCCCTCATCTGCCCACCAAGCCTTCAGCCATCGTGTCCTTCAGGTAGGAGTCGAAGTCGGGCTCGTCGGGCTCCAGCACGTGCCGCACCCACGCGTCGCGCTCGTACGACAGCGGCGGCAGCTCCCACACGCAGCCGATGAGGTCCTTGGGGATGACGCTGAAGTGCGTGAGGTCGGGGTCGGTCGAGCCGAGGAACGGCTGGTCGCCGGACACGGCGGTGCGGCAGTGCAGGACGTTGTCCCAGACCCAGTTGTAGGCGTTGAGGTACATGCCCGCGGAGCTGCGGTGCAACACCGTGACCGTGGCGGGCGGCGTCGGGTCGGCGAAGTCGGGGTAGATCGTGGGCAGGAACGCGTAGGCGGCCGCGCGGATGTCGTCGGTGATCACGAGGCCGGGCGTGACGACCTCGTAGCGCTTGACGTGCCGACCCGCGATGACCAGCGGTTCCTTCACCGCCAGGTGCTTTTCGTAGAAAGCCATGCGTCGAACGTATGAGCTAACCCTGACAACCTGTGGCAGTGTCTCCGCCATGCGTGCGAGCCGGTTGGTGTCGTTGCTGCTGTTGCTGCAGGCGAAGGGGCGGATGACCGCGCATGCGCTGGCCGACGAGCTGGAGGTGTCGGTCCGCACGATCTACCGCGACGTCGAGTCCCTCCACGCCGCCGGTGTGCCTTTGTACGGCGACGCGGGACCGGCCGGCGGGTACCAGTTGCTCGACGGCTACCGCACACGCCTGACCGGGCTGACCGAGCAGGAGGCGGAGTCGCTGTTCCTGGCCGGTTTGCCGGGTCCGGCGGCCGAACTGGGGCTCGGGGACGCGGTGTCGGCGGCGCAGCTCAAGCTGATGGCCGCCCTGCCGTCGTCGATGCGCGACCGGGCCTCGCGGATGGCGTCGCGGTTCCACCTGGACGCGCCCGCCTGGTACTACGACCCGGAGCGCTCGCCGTTCCTGGAGCTCGTGGCGGACGCGGTGTGGCGTTCACGGCTGCTGGAGGTCTCGTACCGGCGGTGGCAGTCGCCGGAGGACGTGACGCGGACGCTGAAGCCGTTGGGGCTCGTGCTGAAGGCGGGCCGCTGGTACCTCGTGGCCCAGGGCTCGTCGCGGATCTCCACCTACCGGGTGTCGCAGATGCAGGCCGTCACGGTGCTGGACACGACGTTCGAGCGGCCCGCCGGGTTTGATCTTGCGGCGCACTGGACCGCGTCGCTGGAGGACTTCCAGGCCCGGCAGTACACCGGCGAGGCGGTGATCCGGTTGACCGCCCATGGCTTCGAGTCGTTCGCGTCGAACGTCCTGCCGGTGGTCGCACGGGCGGCCTCGGAGTCGGCGGTGGACGAGGGCGAGTGGGTGCGGGTGACGATCCCCATCGAGTCGATCGGGCACGCGGCCGGGATGCTGCTGCGGATGGGCGGCGAGGTCGAGGTGCTCTCGCCTCCTGAGCTGCGCGCGCACGTCACGGACGTGGTGCGGCGGCTGGCCGCGACCTACCTGTAGCCGAATCGCGCCAGGTGGTGCCACAGGTGCTTCACGACCTGCGGTGGCGCGTCGGCGTGGTCGAGCAGGTGCGGGGTGATCACGCCGTCTTCCGCGATCTCCAGCCCCAGCGCGACGGACTCCGGTGTGCGGTAGTCAGCGTTGACCAGCAGTTCCTCAGTGGACAGCCGGAAGCCCGCGTGGCACTCGACTTCGCACGGCAGCTCGATGCTCTCGAAGCTCGGATCCAGCACGACGGCTTCGACGTCGTCCAGCGTGACCGGCCCGTGGACGTGGGCTTCGACGTAGTTGTCGAGCGGATCGCGGTCGTCGGCGTCGGCGAGCTCGATCAGCGCGAACCGTTCGGCGGTGCCGAAGTCGACCGGGTCGAAGACGCTGTCCGGGTAGCAGAACGTCGTCCGGTCGAGGACGTCTTCTTTCAGCCGCAGGTGCGCTGAGCCGAACCTCGGTGCACCACCCTGCGCGAGCTTCCGGTGGTTGAGCGCGCCGTACTTCGGCCGCTCGGCGGGGTGAGCGTGGTCGTAGGCGCCGCCGAAGAGCCGGCTCTCCCACTCCCAGCGGGCACCGCCGGGGTGCGCGGTGAGGCCGCCGTTGCTGGTACCGGTCTCGAACTGCGACCGGTACACGCCTTCCTCCGCCAGCTTCGCGAGCACGCCGCGGCCGGGGTGGAAGTTCACCGTGACCCGCAGGTCACGCGGCATCGGACCACCCGCCGAGCGCGCGGCGACGTGCGCGATCGCCTGCTCAAAGCTCACGGGCGAGCTGCCGATCGTGCACCCGCGACAACGTCAGCTGCCCGGCAAGCGCTCCCAGCAGGGCCATGAACATGTCCCACTGGGTGTCCCAGACGTCGCCCTGGGTGCCGAGGAAGTCGTCCGCCGCTGAGCCCCCGATGACCGCCGACGCCCATTCGAGGAGCTCGTACGAAGCGCTGAACGCCAGGGACACGGCCACGACCAGGACGAACAGCCAGCCGCCCGGCCGCAGCGGGGTGCGGCGCAGCAGCAGTTCGCGGGTCAGCAGGGCGGGCACGAAGCCCTGCACGAAGTGGCCGAACCGGTCGTAGTGGTTGCGCGCGAGGTCGAACAGGTCCTGCGCCCAGAAGCCCGGCGGCACGCGGGCGTAGGTGTAGTGGCCGCCCAGGATCAGCACCAGCGCGTGCAGGAAGATCAGCCGGTAGAGCAGCGGCGTCAGCCGGAAACGCCGGTAGGTCGCGATCAGCACGGCCCCGCCGATGAGGACCGGGGCCACTTCGAGGTACCAGGTGCCGCGGCTGTAGGGGTTGATGCCGGACGCGACCAGGGCGATCGCGGTCAGGCCGAGCAGGATCAGCGGTTCGGCCGGGGAACGCTCATAGCTCACGGATCACCTTGCACGGGTTGCCGACGGCCAGGACGCGCGGGGGAATGTCGCGGGTGACGACGCTACCGGCTCCGATCACCGCGTTGTCGCCGATCGTGACGCCCGCGCAGACGATGACGCCGCCGCCGAGCCACACGTTGTTCCCGATCGTGATGGGCGCGGCGGTCTCGAAGCGGCGGCGACGGGCCTCGTGGTCCTCCATCGGGTGCAGGGCGGTCAGCAGCTGGGCGCGCGGGCCGATGGAGACGTCGTCGCCGATGGTGATCGTGGCGCAGTCCATGAGGATCGCGTCGTAGTTGAGGAAGCTGTTGGAGCCCAGGTGGATCTGGTAGCCGTAGTCGCACTGGAACCGCGGCATGACCCACGAGCCGGCGCCGATCGAACCGAAGAGCTTCTCGATGACCGCGTGCGAGCGGGTGGCGTTGAACTCGTCGACGAGCTGCTGCGCGCGCCGGCGTTCGGCGACCAGCTCGGGGTCGGAGTCCTGGTACAGCTCGCCGGTCATCATCTTCTGCTTCTCGGTGATCACTCTTCGAGGATGCCCGAACGCAGCACCGCCCGTGCCCTGTTCGCGGCGGTCTCCATCAGCGCGGTCAGTGCCGCGGCGTCGAATCCGGGTGGCGGCTCGACCGCGAGCACCACAGGTGTGGTGGCCGGAAGTCCGGGACGAGCGGGCAGCTGACCTGCGGGTTCGAGCGAAACCACCACAGGTGTTCTGGTCCCGACGGGTCCGGCGACGCGGTGCCGCAGCGCGTCGAGCAGTTCTTGTTCCGGTTTTCCCTTGAGCAGCAGCAGGACGAACGGGTCGGCGTCGAGCAGCCAGCCGACCTGGAACGCGAGCGCGGCCGCGTGCCGGCACGGGAGCTCCCAGCCCTCGCAGTCGCAGGAAGGTTCCAGGTCGCCGATGCCCGGCAGCAGGTCCACATCGGACGCCGCGGCGGCGTCCACGAGATCGCGCGGCATGTCGTTGCCCAGCAAGGCGGCGATGTGACCGGGCTGTTCGGCGACGCGGTCGAGGAACCGTCCCCATTGGACTTCGGTGAGCACCGGCACCCGCACGGTGGTGCTGTGGACGGCTCCGGAGTCGTGGACCGACGCGTGCAGCAGGCCGGGGCTGACGGTGATCGGGCCGACGACGCCGGCGTGGGCGTAGCGGCGGCCGAGGCGGAGCATCGCGTTGTCGAGGGCGGTGTCTTCGAGGGCCTGAACCCAGGCCTTGCCCCACCACGTCGTGGCGACGCGGCGTTTCACCTTGGGGAACGCGGAGAAGCCGCGTGCGGTCATCACTGGCTCCTGAGCTGGACGAGTTCGGCGAGTTCGGCGTCGGTGAGTTCGGTGAAGGCGGCCTCTCCCCCGTGCAGGACGGCGTCGGCGAGCGAGCGCTTCTCCTGCAGCAGTGCGGCGATTCGTTCCTCGACGGTGCCCTCGGTGACGAGCTTGTGCACCTGGACCGGGCGGGTCTGGCCGATGCGGTACGCGCGGTCGGTGGCCTGGTCCTCGACGGCCGGGTTCCACCAGCGGTCGAAGTGGATCACGTGGTCGGCGCGGGTGAGGTTGAGCCCGGTGCCGGCGGCCTTCAACGACAACAGGAACACCGGCGCGCGGCCCTGCTGGAAGTCGTCGACCATCTGCTCGCGGCGCGGAACGGGGGTGCCGCCGTGCAGGAACCGGGTGGGCTGCTTGATGTGCTGTTCGAGCAGCCGGGCCATGCCGACGTACTGGGTGAAGATCAGCACCGAGCCGTCCTCGGCGACGATCGTGTCCAGCAGTTCGTCGAGCAGCTCCAGCTTGCCGGACGTGCCCTGCAGAGAAGAGTGGCCGAGGTAGTGCGACGGGTGGTTGCAGATCTGCTTGAGTCCGGTGAGCAGCTTCAGCACCAGGCCTCGGCGCGCCATGCCGTCGCTCGTGGCGATCTGCTCCAGCGTCTCCCTGGTCAGCGCCTCGTACAGCGCCACCTGCTCGGTGGTGAGCGAGACGGGCAGGTCGGTCTCGGTCTTGGGCGGCAGTTCGGGTGCGACGCCGGGGTCGGACTTGCGGCGGCGCAGCAGGAACGGCCGGACGACCTTGGCGAGCGTGTCGTCGGGTTCGGGCCAGCGGGTGCGGAACGCGCGGTGCGTGCCGAGCAGGCCCGGTGTCGTCCAGTCCAGAATGGACCACAGCTCCGACAGCGAGTTCTCCACCGGAGTGCCCGAGAGCGCGACGCGTGCACCGGCGGGATCGAGCGAAGTGCTTTGGCGGTGCCGGAGTGCGGGTTCTTGACGTGCTGGGCCTCGTCCGCGACGACCATGCCCCACTCGTGGCCGCGCAACGTCTCCGCGTCCAGGCGCATGGTGCCGTAGGTCGTCAGCACGATGCCGTCGGTGGCGAGCGTCCGTTGTGGACCGTGGTAGCGGGTGACGGGCGTGCCGGGCGCGAACCGGTGGATCTCGCGCTCCCAGTTGCCGAGCAGCGAGGCCGGGCAGACGACGAGCGTCGAGTTCTCGTGCTGCCGGTGCAGGTGCAGGGCGATCAGCGTGATGGTCTTGCCGAGACCCATGTCGTCGGCGAGGCACGCACCGAGCCCGAGCGACGTCATGTGGGCGAGCCACCGCAGACCGTGCAGCTGGTAGTCGCGCAGCTTTGCCCGCAGGTCGGCGGGTGCCGGGATCTCGGGGATCGCGCCGATCGCCGTCGTGAGGCTGTGCGGGGCGACCTCGACCTGTTCGCCGTCGACGACCGCCACGCCGGCGAGCGCCGCGGTCACGGCCTGAACAGCGGTGATCGGGTCGAGCTGCCGGTGGGCTTTCTTCTTCACCGCGGGATCGACGAGCACCCACTGGTCACGCAGCCGCACGACCGGCCGGCTGGCTTCGGCGATGACGTCCATCTCGGCGTCGGTCAGCGCGGAACCACCCAGCGCCAGCTGCCAGTCGAACGTCAGCAGGTCGCGGGCCTGGAACCGGCCGCTCGGCTCACCGATGACGGCCCGTGCGGACAACGTCGTGGTCAGGTTCTTCGGCCAGTGCACCTCGATGTCGGTTTCCAGCAGCTCGGCGACCTCGTCGTCGGTGAGGTCGGCCTGGTCGAGCAGCCGCTGCAACGGCGGCCAGGTGGAGCGGCCGATCGCCCGGATCGCGTCGAGCTCGCGCCCGGAGCCGCGCACGTCGCGCGGATAGGGGTCGGTGATGGCCCGCACCTGGACGATCGCCCGGAGCCGCAGGTCATCGGTCGTCTCGATGCGCAACGACAGCTTCACCTGCTCGTCCGCCCAGGCCTTCAGCTCCGGCACCAGCCGGGGTTCAGCGCTCGCGAACGCTCCCTCCGCCCCACCACGTGGCAACACGTCCGCGACGGCGTCCAGGAACCGCCGCAGCTCGTCGTAGTCGCCGTGCGCCGCCAGCTGCCGCAGGTGCAGCTCGTCGGTGTGGTCGAGCGGTCCGATCCGCCAGGTGTCGCGGCCGTCGTCGGTCACGCTCGGCACGATCCGGCCGCGCGCGACGAGGTTGAGCGCCGTTGCCGTGGCCACTCCCCAGTAACCGGTGTCGTTCAGCGCGTCGGGTAAGGCTTCGAACAGGGCTTTTCCACGCAACTCCCCGAACATACCTTGTACCGTACACGATACGGTACGGTAGGGTCGCGCTCGTGATCGAACACACGGGCAGTGGTGACCCGGCGCGAACGCTGGCGTTGCTGTGGCGCACGCAGGAGCGGGTGTCCAGGAAGGGCAAGCCCGACCTGAGCGTGGACCGCATCGTGCAGGCGGGCATCCGGCTCGCCGACGCCGACGGGCTCAAGGCGCTGTCGATGCGGCGCGTGGCCGAGGCGCTGGGCGTGGGCACGATGTCGCTGTACACCTACGTGCCGGGCAAGGGCGAGCTGATCGACGTCATGGTCGACACCGTCCAGGCCGTGACCGGGCGCGAGCCGGCCGGGACCTGGCGCGATCACCTCACCTACGTGGCGCGGGAGAACCTGGCGCTCTACCGCGAGCACCCGTGGTTGCTGCAGGTCGCGCCGTCCCGCACGGTGCTGGGCCCGCAGGTGGCGGCGAAGTACGACTTCGAGCTGCGCGGCCTGGAGGGCATCGGCCTGACCGACGTCGAGATGGACTCGGTGCTCAACCTCGTCCTCGGTCACGTGCAGACCTCGGCGAGGGGCCTGACCGCGGCGGCGCTGACCGAGCAGGAGACGGGGCTGACCGACCAGCAGTGGTGGGACGCGGCGGCGCCGTTCCTGATGACCGTGTTCGACCCGGCGCGCTACCCCGTCGCGGCACGGGTCGGCGGCGCGGTCGGCGAGGCGCACCAGAGCGCGTTCAGCCCGGAGCACTCGTTCGAGTTCGGCCTGGAGATGATCCTGGACGGGGTGGACCAGCTGGTCGCCGCACGACACGGGGAGCCGCAGTGACGAACGAGCCGATCACGAAGGACGGACGGCGCAGGGTCTGGGAGGCGCTGACGTACCTCCACGACGCCACGTCAGCGGAAGGACCGGCCAGCCGCGAGGAGGCCGAGATGCTCAGCGGGGTGATGACGATGCTCGCGTTCGCCGGGATCGACGTCGCCCGCCGCGTTCGTACCGGTCCGGACCTCGATCCGCACACGGCGCGCGTTCTGGACGAGTTCGAGGAGCACATCACGCGGGCGGGGTCGCTCTCCCAGCAGTTCCTGGGACTCGTTCAGCACCCGTCTTGATCTGATCACCCGATCTACGGTGGGCTAGGCCGTGTCCCGAGAGTTCGTCCGGCGACTGCGGCGACCGCGTCACCTGCTGCACGAAGAACGTCCCGGTCAACCACCCCTGACAGGTCTGCTCGGCCCCCGTCGGGACCACCCTGACGGGCGCCGAAGCTGATCTACGCGGTTACGGGCTGATGACACCTCACGGGATGAGCCGCTAATTCCCACGCGGTGCCGCACGGGTGCCTACAGTTACGCCACGCGCCGTGGTGACGATCACCATTGTGCGTGACCGGAACCGCCACAGGGAGGCCCGCTCGTGGTGATCGACTCGCAGCCGCGACAGGCGCTGGTGCGCCGGGTCACCGGTCTCGCGCGGTCGACACCGGGCCGGTTGAGCCTGATCATCCTGGTGCTCGCGATCGCGAGCCTGGCCAGCGGCGCGCTGACGACGTGGAGCGTGAGCCGGCAGGAACGGGCACTCGACGACCTGGCCACCCGCTCCGAACCCCTCGCGCACGCCGCGCAGGAGGTCTACCGGGCGTTGCAGGACGCCGACGCGACGGCCGCGAGCGCGTTCCTGTCCGGTGGCCTGGAGCCTCCTCAGCTGCGGGATCGCTACGAGGCGGACATCGCCCAGGCCCAGGCCGCGCTCTCGGTGGCCACCGCCTCCTCGCCCGACCTCACCGCGACGCTGGCCGCCCAGCTGCCCGTCTACACGGGTCTGATCGAGACCGCGCGGACGAACAACCGGCAGGGCTTCCCGGTGGGTGCGGCGTACCTGCGCGAGGCGTCCGGGTTGATGCGCACGCAGCTGCTGCCGGCGGCGCAGGAGCTGTACCGGGCGGAGACGGACCGGGTCGCCGCGGCCCAGCGCGAGGCGAACTTCCCGTGGGGTTCGCTGTGCGTCGCGCTGGCGTTCGTGATCGCCCTGGTCCTCACGCAGCGTTACCTGACCCGCAAGACGAACCGGCTGCTCAACGTCGGACTGCTCATCGCGACCGGGGCGGCGGGCCTGTCGCTGTTGTGGGCGACGACGGTGTCGGTGCTGGTGATCAACGACGTGGCGGACTCGCGGACGGCGTCGGAGAAGGTCGACGTGCTCGCGCAGGCGCGGATCGCGACCCTGACCGCGCGGGGCGAGGAGACGCTGACGCTGGTCGCGCGGGGTGCGGGCCAGACGTACGAGAAGAACTACGTCGAAGTGTCCCAGAATCTGGAGAAGCTGCTGGACCAGGCGAAACAGCTCGACAACACCGACGCCGTCGACCAGGCGATGCGGCACTTCCGGCAGTGGCAGCAGGTGCACCAGCGCATCCGCGAGGCCGACGACGCCGGGCAGTACAACGACGCGGTGGCGCTGATCGACAACCCGTACTTCGACTCGCTGGACACCGACCTGGTGCGGGCGATCGGCGAGGCGCGGCAGGACTTCAGCGACGAGGTGGCGGTGGCGCGGGCGTCGCTCGCGGGCACGGTCGTCGGGGTGCTGGTGCTGGCGGTGATCAGCGCGGTCGGATCGACGATGGGACTGTGGCAGCGGCTCAAGGAGTACCGATGAGGCGCCTCACTCTCGCAGCGGTGATGCTGCTCAGCGCTTGTTCGGCGGGTCCGGCGCCGAGCGAGGTCATCCCCCGCAGTGCACCCGCGCCCCAACCGGCCAACGCCAGCACGGTCACGGCTGCCCCGAGCAGCACTGCGGGTCCAGCTCCTTCGTGCGACGCGACCGCGAGTCTGCGGCCGGGACCGGTGCCGCCCGCGGGTCAGATGCCGGTGGGCTCGAACATGGAACGCATCCTCAAGCGCGGCCGGTTGATCGCGGGCGTGGACCAGAACTCGTACCTGATGGGGTTCCGCAACTCGTTCACCGGCGAGCTGGAGGGCTTCGACGTCGACGTCGCGCGGCAGCTCGCGAAGGCGATCTTCGGCGACGAGAAGAAGGTCCAGTTCAAGGTCGTCACGGCGGCGGAACGCATCGGCGTGCTGCAAAAAGGCGACGTGGACGTCGTGGTGCGGACGATGACGATCACGTGTGACCGGCTCAAGGACGTGGACTTCTCGCAGGTCTACTACCAGGCCGGGCAGCGGGTGCTGGTGCGCCGCAACTCCGGCATCACCGGGGTGGACAGCCTCAAGGACAAGAGGGTGTGCGTGGCGTCCGGGTCGACGTCGCTGAACAACGTCGTGAGCCGGGTGAAGACGACGGTGAGCGTGCCGAACTGGACCGACTGCATGGTGATGCTGCAGCAGGGGCAGACGGACGCGATCTCGACCGACGACACGATCCTGGCGGGGCTCGCGGCGCAGGACCCGTACACCGAGGTGGTCGGGTCGCGGTTCACCGAGGAGCCGTACGGGGTCGGAATCCCCAAGGGCCAGGAGGACCTCGTCCGGTTCGTCAACGGTGTGCTGGAGCAGATGCGGGTCAACGGCGTGTGGAGCGGGATCTACTGGCGTTGGTTGAACACGCTGGGTCCGGCACCAGCGCCGCCCGTCGCTCGTTATCGGGATTAGGGGGTGACGAGATGACCGAGGATCTGGATCTTCCTGTCACGGGGCCCGCGACGTCACCGGGGACCGCGCCCTGGTCGGTGTCGCAGGAGGCCTCGCGCTCGAACTCGGGCCGGACCCGGCGGGGCAGCGCGCGGTCGATGAGCCGTGGCCGGTTGGGCGCGGGTCTGGTCGAGGTGCCGCGGGTGCCGTACCGGGATCCGAAGACCGCGGTGCTGGAGAACCCCGAGGTTCCGGAGGCGAAGCGGTTCTGCTCGAAGTGCGGCAAGAAGGTCGGGCGGCGCAAGGACGGCAAGCCGGGCCGGGTGGAGGGGTTCTGCCCGCAGTGCGGGCACGCGTACTCGTTCACGCCGAAGCTCGCGCCGGGTGAGGTGCTGCACGACCAGTACGAGGTGCTGGGGTGTCTCGCACACGGCGGCCTGGGGTGGCTGTACCTGGCGCTGGACCACGCGGTGAGCGACCGGTGGGTGGTGCTGAAAGGCCTGCTCGACTCGGGTGACGCGGACGCGATGGCGGCGGCGCTGGCCGAGCGGCGGTTCCTGGCCGAGGTCGAGCACCCGAACATCGTGAAGATCCACAACTTCATCCGGCACGAGGACCGGGAGACCGGGAAGCTCGTCGAGTACATCGTGATGGAGTACGTCGGCGGCGAGTCGATCAAGGACATGATCACGCGCCGGCGCAAGGAGGGCCGCGGTGACGAGGCGCTGCCGCTCGCGCAGGCCATCGCGTACGTGCTGGAGATCCTGCCCGCGGTCGGCTATCTGCACGGTGTCGGGCTGTTGTACTGCGACTTCAAGCCGGACAACATGATCCACACCGAGGAGCAGCTCAAGCTGATCGACCTGGGCGCGGTGCGGCGGATCGACGACCACCACTCCCCCATCTACGGCACGGTCGGGTACCAGGCGCCGGAGATCGGCACGATCGGGCCGTCGGTCTTCTCCGACATCTACACGATCGGGCGAGCTTTGGCGGTGATGAGCTTCCCGTTCGACTTCCGCGGCCGCTGCAAGGACCGGCTGCCGACGGTCGACGAGGAACCGCTGCTGGGGCGCTTCGAGTCGTTCCACCGACTGCTGCTGCGCGCCACCAATCCAAACCCTGAGCTGCGGTTCTCCTCTGCCGAGGACATGGCGGACCAGCTCACGGGCGTGCTGCGCGAGGTGCTGGCGATCGAGGACGGCGTGCAGCGGCCGGGCCCGTCGCGGCAGTTCACGCCGGAACGCCGCCGGTTCGGCGTCGAAGGTTCACTCGATCTGGCGGAGGTCGCGCTGGCGTTGCCCGCACCGAGCGTGAGCACCTCGGACGCGGCCGCGTCGTGGCTGGCGACGGCGACGACGTCCGATCCGGCCGGGCTGCGGAAGGCACCGGACTACACCGTGGAGGTGCGGCTGCGGATCGTGCGGGTGCTGATCGAGTCCCGCGACACCGAGGCCGCTCTGCGCGAGCTGGAGGCGCTCACGACGCCGTCGATGTTCGACGAGTCCGAACTGGACCCCGAGGACTGGCGGCCGGACTGGTACCGGGGCCTGGCCGCGCTGACCGACGAACGCGCGCAGGACGCGCGGGGGTTCTTCGACGCGGTGTGCTCGGCGGTGCCGGGTGAGGCGGCGCCGAAGCTGGCGCTCGGCGCGTGTTACGAGGCCGCGGGCGATCTGAAGGCGGCGGCGGGCTGGTACGAGCTGGTGTGGCGCACGGACCACGCGTACGTGTCGGCGGCGTTCGGACTGGCGCGCGTGCTGCTCGCCTGCGGGGATCGCCAGCGAGCGGTCGACGTACTGCTGTCCGTTCCGGACACTTCTTCACAACACCTGGCGGCGCAGATCGCGGCGGTGCGCGCGCAGCTCGGCGACTGCGCCGCGGAGGACCTCGTCGCGGCCGGGGAACGGTTGCACGCCTTGGACATCGACGTCCATTCGCACACCCAGCTGTCGGCGGAGGTGCTGGAGGCGGCGTACGACTACGTGACCCGCAATCAGGCCGCCGAGGGCAAGGTGCTGGACTGTGCACTCTCCGAACACGAGCTTCGGCTGGGTCTAGAGGCGCGCTACCGCACGCTTGCCCGGTTCGCGGCCACGCCGGAGGAACGGATCGCATTGGTGGACCGCGCGAACGCGGTAAGGCCTAGGACGTTGGTTTGATGGACACCCTGAAGTGCCCGGAGTGCCTCGCGCCCGTCGCGCAGGAGGACCGGTTCTGCGAGGCCTGCGGGCGCAACCTGCTGGTCCGCCGCACGCCGCTGGGCGGGCCGACCGGTCCCGCGCAGGCCTCGTGCATCCTGTGCGGGTCGCCCGACATCGATGACGAGGACTACTGCACCCAGTGCGGCCGTCATCAGCCGTCGGCGCGCGATCGGGTGGAGTACACGCTCGGCGCGGTCTCGGGTGTCTCGGACCGGGGCAAGCGACGGGCGCGCAACGAGGACTCGATGGCGTTCGGGCACGTCGCGGGCAAGGGTGTCGCCGCGGTCGTCTGTGATGGCGTGGCCTCGTCGGAACGCGCGGAGCAGGCCTCGCAGGCCGCCGCCGACGCCGCGGTGGACGTGCTGCTGAACGCGCTGATCGACACGGCTGACCCGGAGCAGGCGATGAT
Organism: Lentzea sp. NPDC006480; assembly: GCF_040611995.1. Lineage (NCBI taxonomy): Bacteria > Bacillati > Actinomycetota > Actinomycetes > Pseudonocardiales > Pseudonocardiaceae > Lentzea > Lentzea sp. NPDC006480. The sequence continues at coordinate 37,678 of NZ_JBEXPJ010000008.1, read as the reverse complement.
CGACGCCGTCGCGGCGTCGTGCTTCGCGGTCGAGCAGCTGGTCGAGAACGAGCCGCTCGAAGCCGGTGGCCGGGGTGTCGCGCCGTCCTGCACGTTCGTCTCCGCGCTGGTCACGGAGACGTCGGTGACGATCGGCTGGGTCGGCGACTCGCGCGCGTACTGGCTGGCCGAGGAGGGCTCCAAGCAGCTCACCACGGACGACACGTGGGCCGCGCAGCTCGTCGCGGAGGGCGTGCTGACCGAGGAGCAGGCGCGCACGGACCGCCGGGCGCACGTGCTGTCGCGGTGGATCGGCGCGGATGCCGGGCGGGTGGAGCCGCAGGTGGTCACGCTGAAGCCGACTGGGCCTGGCGTGTTCGTGCTGTGCTCGGACGGGCTGCACAACTACCGGCCGCAGCCGGAAGATCTGCAGCCGCTGCTGGGGTCGGGGCCGGACGAGTACGTGAAGGTGGCTTTGGAGGCCGGCGGCCACGACAACATCACCGTGGTGCTGGTGCCGTTCGCCCCGGCCCAGTGATAAGACTCGGTATCATCAACTGCGAACGCCTTCACGCACTTCCTTCTGGAAGGACAAGCAGTTGAGTGCTGTGCACGGAACTTCCGTGGACGTGGTCACCGAAGACGGCACCGCGGACGCCTACCTGGTTCACCCCGACGGCGACGGGCCCTTCCCCGCCGTCCTGTTCTACATGGACGCGTTCGGCCTGCGCCCGCACCTGGAGAAGATGGCCGACCGGCTGGCCGAGGCCGGGTACGTGGTGCTGGTGCCCAACGTCTTCTACCGCATCGGGCGGGCGCCGGTGATCGACCTGCCCGACTACATCGACCCGGCGGCACGTCCTGGCCTGTTCGAGCAGATCATGCCGATGATGCGGTCGTTGACACCGGATGCCCTGATGCGCGACGCCGAGGCGTACCTGCGGTTCCTGGCCGACTCACCCCTCGCCGCCGACGGGCCGGTCGGCATCACGGGCTACTGCATGGGTGCCGGACTCGCGCTGCGCACGGCCGGCACGTACCCGGACCGGGTCGCCGCGGCGGCCGGTTTCCACGGTGCTCAGCTGGCCTCGGAGGCGGACGACAGCCCGCACCTGCTGGCTCCTCGGATCACGGCGGAGCTGTACTTCGCGCACGCGGACCAGGACACCTCGATGCCCGCCGAGCAGATCGAGCGCTTGGAGAAGGCTCTCTCCGAGGCCGGCGTGACGCACCGGTGCGAGGTCTACGAGGGCGCGCACCACGGCTACACGCAGGCCGACACCGCCATGTACAGCGCCGAGGCCGCCGAACGCCACTGGACCGAGCTGTTGGCTCTGTTCTCACGGACGCTCACGCCGTAGGGTGATCACGCCGCCGCCCTCCGTAATGCTTTGGAGGCGTACGGGATGGGCACTGCCAGGCGTTCTTTCCTACTCGGAACAGCCGGAGCACTAGCCGCCGCAGGCACAGCATCAGCCGCACCAGGCGGGCTGACGTGGGTGCTGACGAACAACGTCGGGTACGAGGCCGAGGGGCCGAAGCGGGCGGTGATCGCCTGCACGACCCCCGGCCCGCACCGGTTCGAGCTGGTCGAGCACGGCACGGGCAAGGTGGTGCATCGCGGGTCGGCGCGCACGGTCGGCCCGGTGGCGGACTGGAAGGCGAACCAGTTCCCGGCGGTGCCGTCGTTCTACTCGGTCGTCGACTTCTCGAACTTCACTCGTTCCGGTGAATTCGTGTTGTCGACCGAGGGTGGGGTGTCGCGGCCGTTCGTGATCGAGCCGCTGGTGCTGGAGCGGCGGACGTTGCCGCACGTGGTGCGGTTCTTCAAGGACTCGCGGTCGTTCGGCGAGTACGACAGGGTGGACCGGTCGCTCCCCTACGAGCCGGATCCGTCGATCCGTGTCGACGCGCACGGCGGCTGGTACGACGCGGCGGCGGACTGGTCGAAGCACTTCACGCAGTTGTCGAAGTACTCGTTCTGCAACACGCTGCAGCTGCCGTTGACCGCGTACGTGCTGTGGACGTCGTACGACGAGCTGACGCGGCGCAACAACCCGGACTTCCGGCATCTGCGGGAGCTGTTGCACGACGAGGCCGTGTACGGGGCGGACTACCTGGTGCGGGTGCAGATGCCGGGAGGCTCGTTCTACGGGTCGGTGCGGCAGCCGCAGGAGGACGACATCGGCATCGACCCGTCGAAGCGGTTCCTGCGCAAGGGTCCGCTGAACTACCGCGAGGGGTGTGGTGTCGCGATCGCGGCGCTGGCACGGGCGGCGCGGGGCACGGTGGACGGTGACTTCCCCCGGTCGAAGTACCTGTCCGCGGCCGAGGCGGCGTTCTCGTTCCTGCAGGTCAACAACGTGCGGTTGACCAACGACGGCAAGGAGAACATCCAGGACGACTACAACGTCCTGCTCGCGGCCGTGGAGTTGTTCAAGGCCACGCAGAAGCCCGAGTACAAAGCTGAGGCGGACAAGCGGGCGGCAGCTCTCGTCGCGCGGATTCTGCCGCGCGGGCATTTCCGGGCGGACGACAAGGATCGGCCGTACTTCCATCCGTCGGACGCGGGCATGCCGGTGGTCGCTTTGCTTGCGTACCAGTCGATCGGCGGCACGGACGTACTACCCGCGATACGCAAGTCGCTGGAGTTCGAGCTGTCGATCACGGGCGCGGTCGCGAACCCGTTCGGCTATGCGCGGCAGGTGGTGCAGACTGCGGCGGGCGAGCGGTTCGACGGGTTCTTCTTCCCGCACGACGCGGCGGGCACGTGGTGGCAGGGCGAGAACGCGCGCCTGGCCTCACTGGCCGCGGCCGCCCGGTTGGCGGCGCCGAGGTTCGACGTGGCGTTCGCCGCGAAACTGCGGGCGTACGCGGCGGACCAGCTGAACTGGATCGTGGGCTGCAACCCGTTCGACGTGAGCATGCTGGAGGGCAGCGGGCGGACGTCGCCGATCTACCTGGAGTACCCGGACGGTTCGGCGGTCGGTTCGTGGCGGTGGATCCGGGCGGCGGGCGGGATCGTCAACGGGATCACCGGGCGTGCGGCGGACGGTCGTGGGATCGAGTGGGATCCGGGTGTGGCGTCGTCGGGTCCGAACACGGACTGGCGGTGGCTTGAGCAGTGGATCCCGCACTCGACGTGGTTCCTGTACGCGGTGGCCGCGGGGTAGCGAGCAGGTCCAGCAACGTCATCGCGTCGTGGTCGGGCGTGCCCGGCGTGGCGAGGTAGACGATGAGGCGCTGGCCCTGGGCCCGGTTCAGGGTCAGCGCCTCGTGCGAGAGCGTCATCGTGCCGACCTCGGGGTGGTGCATGGTCTTCTCGCCGTCGCCGATGGTGCGCACCTCGTAGCGTTCCCAGTGCCGGTTGAAGTCGGGGCTCTTCACGATCAGCTCGCCGACGAGCGAGGCCAGGTCCGGAGCGTCGGGGTCGGCGCCGGCGATGGCGCGCAGCTGGGCGACGCACGCCTTGGCCTTCACGTCCCAGTCGTTCCACAGTTCGCGGGCGTTGGGGTGCAGGAAGGTGTACCGGATCGTGTTGCGCTGCTTCTCGGGCCAGTCCTCGATGCCGTGCAGCAGCCGCAGTCCGCCGGGGTTCGCGGCGAGCAGGTCGTTGGTACGGCTGACGACGTAGGCGGGGTTGGGCCGCAACGTTTCCAGCAGCAGTTTCATCGTGGGACGGACGCGGCGGGACGGCACCGGCGAGGTCTCGGGTGCCTGCCGGGCGGCGACCGCGGCGAGTTCACGCAGGTAGGTCCGCTCCTCGCAGTTGAGGCGCAGCGCGTCGCCCAGTGCCTCGACGACGGACGGGCTGGGCCGGGTCTCCTTGCCGCGTTCGAGGCGCACGTAGTAGTCGATGCTCACTCCGGCGAGTGCGGCGACTTCCTCGCGGCGCAGGCCGGGGGTGCGGCGGGGACCGGTTCTGGCGGGCAGCCCGACGTCGGCCGGGCTGATGCCGCCGCGGCGTGCTCGCAGGAACTTCCCGAACTCGGTCATGCGATTCAGTCTGCCAGCGGTCCGACGGAGTTCCCTGGCCGTGTCACACCCCCTCTCGCACACCCCGGAAGAACGCGGTCTGACTAACGCGCGTGATCGTCGCGAGTGTTGGTGGCGTGACGACTCTCCTGACCGCCAGGCCCGCTCCGGCGAGCTCGAAGCTGGTGCTGGCCACGGCCTTCCTGGGCATCTTCCTGCTCAACCTCGACTCGATGGCGATGAACGTCGCGCTGCCCGCGGTGGGCCGTGAGTTCGGTGGCAGTACGTCGGCGCTGCAGTGGATCGTGGACGCCTACACGTTGATGCTGGCCGCGTTGCTGTTGTCGGCGGGTGCCTTGTCGGATCGGTTCGGGGCGAGCCGGGCGTTCGGTGCCGGTGCCGCCGTCTTCACGTTCGCGTCGGCGGTGTGCGGGCTCGCACCGGGGCTGGGCGAGCTGATCGGGGCGCGGCTGCTGCAGGGCGGGGCGGCGGCGATCATGCTGCCGTCGTCGCTGGCGTTGGTGCGGCAGGCTTTCCCGGACGCGGCGCAACGGGCTCGGGCCATCGCGTTGTGGACGGTCGGTGGCGCGTTGGCGATCGCGGCGGGTCCGGTGGCCGGCGGGGTGCTGGCCGGCACGCTGGGGTGGCGGGCGATCTTCTTCGTGAACGTGCCGGTCGGGATCGTGACGCTGGTGGTGCTGGCGCGCACGCCGTCGTCGCCGCGGGTGGCCCGGCCGCTAGATCTTCTCGGGCAGGTCACCGCGATGGTGGCGCTGGTGGCGTTGACGTTCGGCGTGATCGAGGGCGAACCCGCGGCCTTGGGTCTCGCGGCGGTGGCGGCGGTCGCGTTCGTGGTGGTCGAGTCGCGGGTGGCGGCGCCGATGGTGCCGTTGAGCCTGTTCCGGTCGCGTGCGGTGAGCGTGTCGATGGTGATCGGGTTCGTGGTGAACGCGGCGTTCTACGGGCTGGTGTTCGTGCTGAGCCTGTTCTTCCACGACCGGCTGGGGCTCTCGCCGATGGCGGCGGGGTTGTTGTTCCTGCCGATGACGGCGGTGATCGCGGTGGCGAACCTGGTGTCGGCGCGGCTGGCGGCGCGGTACGGGCCGCGGGTGCCGATCGTGCTCGGGCAGGTGGTCTGCGGGCTGGCGATGGTGTCGTTGCTGTGGGCGGAGTCCGGGCCGGTGATCGCGGTGCTGCTGGCGCCGGTCGGGTTCGGGCTGGGGCTGGTGGTGCCGTCGCTGACCGCGGTGGTGATGGGTGAGGTCGCGGCGGACCGGGCGGGGATGACGGCCGGGGTGCTGAACTCGGTGCGGCAGACGGGCGGTGCGCTCGCGGTGGCGGTGTTCGGCGCGGTGGGCGGCTTGCGGGTCGCGTTGGTGGTGGCGGTGGTGATGCTCGTTGTCGCCACGGCGGTGTCGCTGCTGCTGCCGCGCCGATTTACCGCTGACTAACTGGGGCGGGGCACGGTCGGGGCGTGAGATTCGTTTCTGTCGCGGCGGTGGCCGCACTCGCGCTGACCGGGTTCTCGTCCGGTGTCGCGCACGCCGAGTCGGCGCCGGGGTGTGCCTCGGTGGTGCAGATCGGGAAGACCGCCTACATCGGCGGTGACTCCCGGGACGCGAAGGCGTCGGTGAAGCAGTTCAAGGGCTGTGGCAAGAACTACGGCTACATCTACGTGTGGGACTCGTTCGCCAGTCAGGTCGGCGACTTCCAGATCACGGTGGCGATGGACGTGGCCGAGCAGATCAAGGGTCAGAAGACCTATCCGCGCAACGTGCAGGAGGGCTGGTCGGTGGGCCAGAACTCGCTGACCCAGTGCACGCGCGCGGTCGGTGCGCTGAAGAACTTCGTCATCAGCGACACCTGGCTGACCGCCGAGACCGACTGGAGGTGCTGATCGTGAAGCGTTCGCTCGTGCTGGCAGGGGCGTTGTTCGTGGCGGTGATGTCGCCGGGGATGGCGCACGCGGAGTCGGCGCCGGGGTGTGGTCCGGTGACGCAGATCGGCCGGACCGCCTACATCGGCGCGGACGCCGGTGTGCAGCTGGCGTCGGTCAAGCAGTTCAAGGGCTGTGGCAAGAACTGGGCGTACGTGTACGTCTGGGACGTCTACCACAACCAGGGCAACGACTACCGCGTCTCGGCCGCGATCCTGACGTCCGGTGGCACCAAGGGCTACAAGAAGGGCGGCAACCGGCAGCGGGAGGTGTGGTCGGACGGCACGCCGACGTTGGGTGTGTGCACTCAGGCGCAGGGGCACCTGTACGACAACCCGGAGTACGCCGCGTTCGCCACGACGGACAAGCGCTGCTGAAATGGTGTGATGGGCAGGCCGGTGTTGGCCGCGGTGGCGGTGGTTGTCACCATCGTCGCCGTGGTCTTCGCCTTTCAGCGCAAGCTGGTCTACTTCCCCTCCCCCGGTCCGCTGCCGTCCGCGGAGGAGGTTCTCCCTGGTGGGCGCGACGTGCGGCTGGTGACGGCCGACGGTCTGATGCTCGACGGCTGGCACTTCGAAGTGCGGGACGCGCCGGCGACGGTGATCGTGTTCCCGGGCAACGGCGGCAACCGGGAGGGGCGGATTCCGCTCGCGCGGTCGTTGACCGATCGCGGGTTGTCGGTGCTGCTGTTCGACTACCGCGGTTATGGCGGCAACCCCGGCGAGCCGTCCGAGGAGGGCCTGACCTATGACGCGCGGGCCGCGCTGGACCTGGTCGACGGGCCCGTGATCTACCTCGGCGAGTCGCTGGGCGCGGCCGTCGCGGTCGAGCTGGCGACCTATCACGCGCCGCTCGGGCTGGTGCTGCGGTCGCCGTTCGCGTCGCTCGCGGCGGTGGGGTCGCACCACTATCCGTGGCTGCCGGTGAAGATGTTGTTGCGGGACAAGTACCCCGTGCTCGACCGCGTGTCCGCTGTGGACGTTCCGGTCACGGTGATCCTCGGGACCGCGGACTCGGTCGTGCCCGCAGCGCAGAGCCGCGAGGTCGCCGCGGCGGCTCGTGCGCGGTTGATCGAGATCGAGGGCGCCGACCACAACGACGAGGTGTTGTGCTCGGGTCCGCAGGTGATCGACGCGGTGCTGTCAGTGCGCTGACGGCCTGATCTCGCCGGAGCCGCGGCGGACGAGGGCGGCGGGGACGACGGCGTGCACGGGTGGTGAGGTGTCGCCGTCAATGCGGGCGAAGACGAGCTCGGCGGCTTTGCGGCCGATGCCGGGGACGTCCTGGCGCACGACGGTGATGCCGGGTTCGAGCATGTCGGCGAGCGGGAAGTCGTCGAACCCGATGAGCGCGGTGCTTCGGTGCAGGTCGCGGGCGCGCAGGACTCTCATGGCGCCGACGGTGACGAGGTTCTGGGCGGTGAACAGCGCGGTGGGTGGCCGGTCGAGGTCCAGGAGTGTCTTGGTGGCCGCTTCTGCGAGGTCCGCGCCGTGCAGGTCGGTGCGGACGAGCTCGTCGCGCAGGGTGAGCCCGGCCTGGGCGAGGCCTTCGAGGTAGCCGGTGTAGCGCTCCTGGCTGGTCCACAACGTGCGGCGGTCGCCGAGGAACGCGATGTCGCGGTGGCCGAGTGCGGCGAGCTGCAGGACGGCGTCGCGGGAGCTGTCGCGGTTGGTGGTGGTGACGCAGTCGGTGCCGCCGAAGGTGGGGGGCCGGTCGACGAGCACCATCGGGGTGCCGCGCTCTCGTTCCTGCTGCAACGCGTCCTGGTGGCCACCGGCGGCCATGACGACGACGCCGTCGACACGGCGCGCCGAGAGCGACACGAGCAGTTCGCTCTGCAGGGTGCGGTCGTCCTCGCTGCTGCCGGCGAGGACGAGGACGCCGTTGTGGCGGGCGCGGTCCTCGACGGCGCGCAGCAGGGCGGAGTCGAACGGGTTGGAGAGGTCCTCGAACAGCACGCCGATGGTGGCGCTGCGGCGGTCGGAGCGGCGCAGGCTGCTGGCGGTCAGGTTGGGCCGGTAGCCCAGCGAGCGGGCGGCGGCGCGCACGCGTTCGACGACTTCGGGCCCGGCGCCGGGCAGGTCGTTGATGACGCGGGAGACGGTCTTGGTGCTGACCTTCGCGAGCGCCGCGACGTCGCGCATCGTGGGTTCGCGTCTCTCACCTGCATGATCCATGTCCACCCACCCCGGGTAACGCTTGCGTAACGGCCTGTTGTGGCGTCTTCTCCGGGAAAGCTAGCGTCAACGATGACGTAATGGAATCCCCTCTTTACACGTAACCGCGCCCGGTCTTTGCCCGGCAGGTTACGTCAACGTTGACGTAGGAGGAGTCATGTCGCGCAGAGCGTTCGGGCTGACGGCGGTGGCGGTGCTGGCGCTGGTCGCGGCGGCGTGCGGGAACGGTGGTTCGTCGGGCGGCGGCACTCTGGTCGGCCTGGTGACGAAGACGGACACGAACCCGTTCTTCGTGAAGATGAAGGAGGGCGCGCAGCAGGCGGCGTCGTCGTCGGGTGCGACGGTGCAGTCGTTCGCGGGCAAGCAGGACGGTGACAACCAGACGCAGGTGGACGCGATCGAGAACCTGATCGCGTCGGGTGCGAAGGGCATTCTGATCACGCCGTCGGACTCGAAGGCGATCGTGCCGTCGGTGGACAAGGCGCGCGCGGCGGGTCTGCTGGTGATCGCTCTGGACACGCAGCTGGAACCGGCGTCCGCCGCGGACGCGACGTTCGCGACGGACAACTTCAAGGCGGGGCTGCTGATCGGGGCGTGGGCGAAGGCGAAGTTCGCGACGTCGGGCAAGCAGGCGAAGATCGCGTTGCTGGACCTGAACCCGAACCAGGTGTCGGTGGACGTGCAGCGCGACCAGGGGTTCCTGCAGGGCTTCGGCGTGGACGTGAAGGACAAGAACCGGATCGGGGACGAGTCGGATCCGCGGATCGTGGGTCACGACGTGACGAACGGTGATCCGTCCGGTGGGCGCACGGCGATGGAGAACCTGCTGCAGAAGGATCCGGGCGTCAGCCTGGTCTACACGATCAACGAGCCCGCGGCCGCCGGTGCGTACGAGGCGTTGAAGGCGGCGGGCAAGGAGAAGGACGTCGTGATCGTGTCGGTCGACGGCGGCTGTCCCGGCGTGAACAACGTGAAGGCCGGCGTGATCGGGGCGACGTCGCAGCAGTACCCGCTGAAGATGGCGCAGCTGGGCGTGGAAGCCGTGTCGAAGTTCGCCAAGGACGGGTCGAAGCCGAAGGACACCGACACCGGGGTCACGTTGATCACCGATCAGCCGGCCGCGGGCGTGGAGTCGAAGGACTCGGCGTTCGGCCTGCAGAACTGCTGGGGCTGAGAAGATGACCGCAGTCGTGGAGGAGCGGGATCAGTCCCTGCTGACGCGGGTGCAGCACCTGTTGCACGCGCAGGCCACGATCGGCCCCGCGGTGGTGCTGCTGGCGTCGGTGATCGTGTTCGCGCTGTTGTCGGAGCGGTTTCTCACGCCCGGCAACATCTCGTTGATCCTGCAGCAGGTCGCCGTGGTCGGCACCTTGGCCGTGGGGCAGACGATCGTGATCCTGACGGCGGGGATCGACCTGTCGTGCGGGGCGATCATGGTGCTGACGTCGATCGTGATGGCGAAGGTCGCGGCCGAGACCGGCCTGCCGGGGTTGCCCGCGCTGCTGCTGGGGTTCTTGGTGGGCACGCTGTGCGGGCTGCTCAACGGGTTCCTGGTGACGCGGTTGAAGCTGCCGCCGTTCATCGTGACTCTCGGGACGTTGAACGTGTTCTTCGCGTTGAACCTCTGGTACTCGCACAGCGCGACGATCCGGGGCACGGACATGCCGTCGTTGCTGCTGTTCACCGGCCAGACGTTCACCGTCGGCGGCACGCGGATCACCTACGGGTCGATCATGCTGGTGCTGCTGGTGGCGGCGATGGCGTTCGTGCTGAAGAACACCGCGTGGGGCCGGCACGTCTACTCCACGGGTGACGACCTGGAGGCGTCGCGCCTGTCGGGTATCCGCACGGCGCGGGTGCTGCTGTCGGTGTACGCGACGGCGGGCCTGATCTACGCGGTGGCGGCGTGGACGTTGATCGGCCGGATCGCGTCGGCGTCACCGCAGGCCGGGCAGACGGACAACCTGGACTCGATCACGGCTGTGGTGATCGGCGGGACGTCGCTGTTCGGTGGCCGTGGCGCGGTGGTGGGATCGTTGCTGGGCGCCTTGATCGTCGGGGTGTTCCGCAACGGCCTGGCGCTCGCGGGTGTCGACGTGCTGTGGCAGACGATGGCGGTCGGTGTGCTGATCATCGTGGCGGTGTCGCTGGACCAGTGGATCAGGAAGGTGAAGGCATGACGCCCGTCCTGCAGGCCACCGGTCTGGTGAAGCGCTATGGCAGGGTCACCGCGCTGGCGGGTGCGGACCTGGAGTTGCTGCCCGGTGAGATCCTGGCGGTGATCGGGGACAACGGTGCGGGGAAGTCGTCGCTGATCAAGGCCCTGTCCGGGGCGGTGATCCCGGACGAGGGCTCGATCTTCGTGGACGGCGCCGAGGTGTCGTTCTCGTCGCCGCTGGACGCGCGGCGGGCGGGCATCGAGACGGTGCACCAGTCGCTGGCGGTGTCGCCGTCGCTGGACATCGCCGCGAACCTGTTCCTCGGGCGTGAACGTCGTCGTCCTGGTGTGCTGGGTTCGGTGTTCCGGATGCTGGATCGCGCCGGGATGCGGGATGAGGCCCGTCGTCAGCTGGACGCGCTGGGGATCATGACGATCCAGAACCCCGGCCAGGCGGTGGAGACGTTGTCCGGTGGTCAGCGTCAGGCCGTGGCGGTGGCGCGGGCGGCGGCGTTCGGCAGCCGCGTGGTGATCATGGACGAGCCGACTGCCGCGCTGGGTGTGCGGGAGTCGCGGGCGGTGCTGGACCTGATCCTGCAGGTGCGGGAGAAGGGTCTGCCGGTGATCCTGATCAGCCACAACATGCCGCACGTGTTCGAGGTGGCCGATCGCATCCACATCCAGCGGCTGGGCCGTCGCAAGGCCGTGGTGGACCCGAAGTCGGTGTCGATGTCGGACGCGGTGGCGATCATGACCGGCGCGATGGAGCCTCCAGGGGTCTAGCTGACGCCGAAGGGGTTGTCGATCACGTACCGCCACCGGCCGTCCGCGCCTTTGCGTGCGACGTCGGTGGCGGTGCCGGTCACGTCGCCGATGGTCCAGTCGACGATGAGCAACGCGATGCCGTCGTGCTCGTAGACGTGCCTGGGGTTGAGCTGGATCGGCAGGCCGAGGTCGAGAAACCGCTGGTTGGCGGCTTGTCGTGCGGCTGCGGTGACGGTGCGGCCGGGTTCGGGGACGAACAGGCCCTGTGGTTCGTAGACGGCGTCGACGGCGTGGGCGTCCTTGGCGTTGAACGCTGCGGCGAACGCGTGGGCCACACTCACGGGATGCATGCCGACAGCGTTGCGTTCGCTGAAGTGGGTCACCAAACGGTGACTTGGGACCGTCCGACCGCGGACTGCCCGGTCGAGGTCGCGTTGGCGGCTGTGTCCGGCCGTTGGGCGACGCTGGTGCTGCGAAACCTGTTGCACGGCCCGCAGTCGTTCTCGTCGTTGCGCGCATCGCTGCCGTCGTTGAGCGCGAAGGTGCTGACGGAGCGGCTGGACTCGTTGGTGGCGCAGGGTTTGGTGTCGTGCACCCGCTCCCCCGGTTTCCCGGTGCGCACTTCCTACGCGGTGACGTCGCGCGGGTTGTTGTTGCGGCCGTTGCTGGTGGAGCTGTACCGCACGGGTGAGGCGCTACTGGGCGAGGTCCCGGATCACTGACTCCAGGGGTGCGAGGACGTTGCGGGAGCCCAGCAGTTCTTCGGAGACGAGGACCTTGTCGCGGGTGAGGCGGCGCCAGAACTGGCCTTCGACGGGGATCTGGAGGATGTCGAGCTGGAAGATCGGCCGGTGGCCCAGCTCCTGCTCCAGGCCGACGACCACTTCCTGCACCGCGGCCGAGAAGAAGGTCCTGAGGTGGTCGCGGTGGCTCGTGGCCTCCGGTGTGGTGGGGCTGTGCCAGCGCGTGTAGGCCTCGCGCAGCCGCACGTCGATGCCGATCGGTTCGCGGCCGTGCCCGTTCTGCGTGCAGTCGCGCCACCACCGGTCCCAGTCCGGGGTGAACTCCGGCGGCACGAGGACGCCGGTCACGCGTGGGACCGGCGGCGTCAGGCGCGGGATCGAGTCGGCGGTCGGTGTGCTGATGCCGAGCGCGTCCCGCACGAACAACGGGAACGTGCCGCCGTCACCGCTTGAGATCACCCATGTGGAATCCCCCGGGAAGTGCATGCTCCACGGTAGCCGCCGCTACAAGGGCACGGCGTCCAGAGCCTTGTAGATGCGCTTGTCGCTGACCGTGTACCGGGTTGGGATGGTCTGGGCGAAGTACGACAGCCGCAGTTCCTCGATCATCCACCGGATCTCGTCGAGTTCCGGCGCGGGTTCGTCGGCCGGCGTCTGCGCGCGCAGTTCGCGGTACTCGGCGTGGACCTGGTGCACCTTGTCGGTCCAGTCGAGGTCGCGGCGCGGGTTCTCCGGCAGCTTCTCGATGCGCCGCGCGATGCCCTTGAGGTAGCGGACGAGGTCGGGCAGCCGGTCGTACCCGGTGTGCGTGACGAACCCCTTGTACACCAACGAGTTGAGGTGCGCGCGGATGTCGGCGACCGAGTCCGGCGCGCCCTTGAGCGACGACAGCTTCAGTTCGGCCTCGTGCGCGGCTTCCAGCACCTTGCGCACTTCCTGCACGACGACCCAGGTGGTGTCGTTGAGCGCCGCCTGGACCTTCTTCAGCTGAGCTGCGTACGCCTTCGCATCCCAGGCGGGCTCGCCCATGAGCCGGTCGACCGCGGCCATGATGCAGTCGGACAGCAGCTGGGCGACGCCGCCGTGCGGGTTGCGGGTCAGCGCGAGCTTGGCGGCGTTGTCGAGGTGACGTTGCAGGTGCTTCACGGGCGAGTTGATGCCCATCAGCAGAAGCCGGCGCACGCCTCGTCGATGCGCGTAGGCCTGACGTCCCGGGGTGTCGAGCACCTTGATCGCGACGGCCGAGCTCTGGTCCACCAGCGACGGATACGCCGTCACCGTGATGCCGGATTGGCGTTGCTCGATCGTGCGCGGCAGCGTGTCGAAGTCCCAGGTGGTGAGCCCGGTCCGTTCGAGATGCCCGGCGGCCTGGCTGAGCGACGCGCGGACCTCGTCGCGCAGCTTCTCCTTGAGCGCGGCGATGTCCTTGCCCTCGGCCAGCGTCCGGTTCTGCTCGTCCACGACCTGGAAGGTGAGTTTCAGGTGGTCGGGGACGGCGTCGAACTGCCAGTCCTCGCGGTGCACGGTCACGCCGGTCAGCGCTTTGAGCTCACGTTCGATGCCATAAAGGAGACTCGTGTCCTCCGGCTTGATGCGGGCGAGCACGGCGGTGGCGACGTCGGGCACCGGCACGAAGTTGCGGCGGATCTGCTTGGGCAGTGACCGGATCAGCGCGACCACGAGCTCGTGGCGCAGGCCGGGGATCTGCCAGGAGAACGCGTCGTCGTCGAGCGTGGTCAGCGCGGGCAGCGGGAGCTGGACGGTGATGCCGTCGTTCTTGGTACCGGGTTCGAAGTGGTAGCTCAGCGGCAGCGTCAGCTCACCTTGCTGCCACTGGTCGGGGTAGGCGTCGGGGCTCACGTCGGCGCGGTCGTTGACCAGCATGTCCTTGGTGAAGGTGAGCAGGTCCTTGTTCTTCTGCTTCTTCCACCAGGAGTCGAAGTGCCGGGCGGAGACGACCTCGGGGGCGACGCGCTGGTCGTAGAACTCGAACAGGGTCTCCTCGTCGACGACGATGTCGCGGCGGCGGGCGCGGTTCTCGAGCTCCTCGACTTCTTCGAGCAGGGCGCGGTTGGTGTGGAAGAACCGGTGGTGGGTGGTCCACTCCCCCTGCACCAGCGCGTGGCGGATGAACAGCTCGCGACTCAGCTCGGGGTCGATGCGCCCGTAGTTGACCTTGCGGCCGGCGACGATCGGCACGCCGTAGAGGGTGACCTTCTCCAGCGCGACGACCGAGCCGCGCTTGGTCTCCCAGTGCGGTTCGGAGTACTGGCGTTTGATCACGTGCTCGCCGAGGCGTTCGGCCCACTCGGGTTCGATCTTGGCGACGATCCGGCCCCACAGGCGGCTGGTCTCGACGAGCTCGGCGGCCATCACCCACTGCGGTGGCTTCTTCGCGAGCGCGGAGCCGGGGAAGATCGCGAACTTGGCGTTGCGGGCGCCGAGGAACTCCGTGAGGGGCCGGCGTTTTTCGCCTGGAGCCTGCTTTTTCACGATGTCCTGGACGCCGATGTGGCTGAGCAGGCCCGAAAGCAATGCGATGTGGATGTTGCGGGGGTCGCCGGGCTGTTCGTTGAGGTGCATGCCGATCTGCTTGGCGACCTGCCGAAGCTGCAGGTAGATGTCCTGCCACTCGCGCACGCGCAGGTAGTTGAGGAACTCGGCCTTGCAGCGCTTGCGGAACTGGTTGCCGGACAGTTCCTTCTGCTGCTCCTTGAGGTACTGCCAGAGGTTGAGGAACGTGACGAAGTCGGATTCCTTGTCGACGAACCTCGCGTGCTGCTGGGTGGCGGCTTCCTGCTGGTCGGCGGGGCGTTCGCGGGGGTCCTGGATGGACAGCGCCGCGGCGATGATCATGACTTCTTTGAGGCAGCCGGTGGTGTCGGCTTCGAGCACCATGCGGCCCAGGCGCGGGTCGACGGGCAGCGCGGCGAGCTTGCGGCCGGTCGGGGTGAGCTTCTTCTCGGCGGCGTTGATGGCGCCGAGCTCTTGGAGCAGGCCGATGCCGTCGTTGATGTTGCGGCTGTCGGGCGGGTCGATGAACGGGAACCGCGCGATGTCGCCGAGGCCGATGTTGGTCATCTGCAGGATGACGCTGGCGAGGTTGGTGCGCAGGATCTCCGCGTCGGTGAACTCGGGGCGGGCCTCGAAGTCCTCTTCGGAGTACAGGCGGATGCAGATGCCTTCGCTGACGCGGCCGCAGCGGCCCTTGCGCTGGTTGGCGCTCGCCTGGCTGATGGGTTCGATCGGGAGGCGCTGGACCTTGAGGCGGTGGCTGTAGCGGGAGATGCGGGCGTTGCCGGGGTCGATGACGTACTTGATGCCCGGGACGGTGAGGCTGGTCTCGGCGACGTTGGTCGCGAGCACGATCCTTCTGCCGGTGTGGCGTTGGAACACCCGGTGCTGTTCGCCGACGGAGAGGCGGGCGTAGAGCGGGAGGATCTCGGTGTTGCGGAGGTCTTCGGCTTTGAGGGCGTCGGCGGTGTCGCGGATCTCGCGTTCGCCGGACAGGAACACGAGGACGTCGCCGGGGCCTTCGGCCTGCAGCTCGTGGACGGCGTTGATGATGCCCTGGGTCTGGTCGTCCTCCTCGTCGAGCGGCCGGTAGCGGGTCTCGACGGGGTAGGTGCGGCCGGAGACCTCGATGATCGGGGCGTTCTCGAAGTGGGCGCTGAAGCGTTGCGGGTCGATCGTCGCGGACGTGATGACGATCTTGAGGTCGGGGCGCTGCGGCAGGAGCTGCTTGAGGTAGCCGAGCAGGAAGTCGACGTTGAGGCTGCGTTCGTGGGCCTCGTCGATGATGATCGTGTCGTACCTGCTCAGGGTGCGGTCGGTCTGGATCTCGGCGAGCAGGATGCCGTCGGTCATGAGCTTGACGAGGGTGTCGTCGCCGGACTGGTCGGTGAAGCGGACCTTGTAGCCGACGGTGTCGCCGAGCTTCGAGTTCAGCTCCTCGGCGACGCGTTCGGCGACGGTGCGGGCGGCGATCCTGCGCGGCTGGGTGTGGCCGATCTGGCCGGTGATGCCGCGGCCGAGTTCGAGGCAGATCTTGGGCAGCTGGGTGGTCTTGCCGGAGCCGGTCTCGCCCGCGACGATCACGACCTGGTTCGCCGCGATCAGCTCTTTGATGTCGTCCTTGCGCTGGCTGACCGGCAGCTCTTGCGGGTAGGTGATCTTGGGGACGGACTCCCGGCGCAGCGCGACCTTGAGCGCCGCCTCGTCGATCAGGGCGGCGATCTCCTCGGTGATCTTCTTGCGGGCGAGCGGGTCCTTGACCCGGCGTACGCCGTCGAGGCGCCTGGCCAGCCGGCGTTGATCACGCGGCATGAGCTCGGGCAGGCGTTTGTGCAGTTCAGCGAGCGGGGTGTCCATTTGCGCTCAAGGATAGTCAGACCGCCCCGGATCCTTCGCGCCAATAACCACCGCGCGCCCGCCCGCGCGTGGGGTCGGGGTGCCGCCGGTGGTCGGCGTTCGTCGTCGGTGTTGGTGTGCGCGCTCGATTCCACGGGTGTTTGTTCGCCTGTTCACCGATAGCGAAGTGGATGCTCCGATCGGCGGCGTCCGAGAATTGTCAGACCCCTCCGATAGCGTTGCGGTTATGGACCTCGATGTCTTCTGGGACCTGGTGGACCGATCCGCAGTCGCTACTTCTGACCAGCATGAACGCCGTCTGTGGCTGACGTCGCGGCTGGCGGTGCTGCCGCCTGCCGAGATTCTCGGTTTCGAGACGTTGTTAAGTGCGTCACGTGGCCGGGTAAACACGTTCTCACACTGGCACGCGGCTTATGTGTTGTGCGACGGGTTGTGTTCCGCGGAGCAATTCTTCGCGTTCCAGTCGTGGGTGGTGGGGCTGGGCCGGGGGGTGCTGCGCGAGGTCGCGGCGGTCCCGGACGCGCTGGCCGAGGTGCCGGCGGTGCGGACGTTGCTGGCGGTGGGCGCGGACTCGTGGCCGGACAGCGCGTGGCCGTTGTGGGAGGGGCTGGGCCGGGTGTCGCACGACGCGTTCTTCGAGGCGACCGGGCGGTCGTTGGAGAACGCGTTGAAGGTGCTGGGGTGTGTCCGGGTGACCGACGCGGGCCCGTTCACGGGTGCGGTGTGGGATCTGGACTCGCCGTTGGAGGCGGCGGTGCGGCTGCCGCGGCTGTGGGAGCTGTCGCAGGGGTTGGAGGAGGCGGCGTGACCAGGCGCGATCGGCGGCGTCCGAAAATTGTCAGACCCCCTCGCTAGCGTGCTCGGCATGGACCTGAACGCGTTCTGGGCCCTGGTCGAGAGGTCGGCTGCCGAGACCTCCGGCCAGGACCGGCGGCTGGAGTGGCTGGCCGCTGCTCTGTCCTCTGCGGAGGAGGCCGGACCGCCGCTGTCCTCGGCAGCGGCCCCGTCATCGGCGTCCTCGGCGGAAGGGGCCGTGGTGTCGGGTGCGCCGTCCTGTTCGGCTCGGCCGTCCCCGGCGACACCTGCCTCCAGCGCGGCCTCCTCAGGGTCCTCCTCGGTGCAGGAGGTAGCGGTGTCGGGTGCGCCGTCTTCTTCGGCTCGGCTGTCCCCGGCACCTGCCTCCTCAGCGCGCTCCTCTTCTTCGGAGCGAGCTGTGGAGTTCGCGCTGCGGCTGGACGAGGTGCGGCGGCGGGTGGACACGTGGGGGCACTGGCAGGCGGCGGACGTGATCTGCGGCGGCCTGTGCTCGGACGACGGGTTCTTCTACTTCCAGGCGTGGCTGGTCGGTCAGGGCCGGGCGGTGTTCGAGTCGGTCGCGGCGTCGCCGGACGCGTTGGCCGATCTGCCGCACGTGCGGTTCCTGGCGTCGCGTGGTGGCGTGCACGCGTGGGCGGATGACGACTGGCCGGCGTGGGAGGGCCTCGACTACGTGGCGGCCGAGGCGTTCGAGGGTGATCTGGAGTCCGTGCTGGACTCGCGTGGCTTGCAGTTGCTGGTGTCGCCGGAGCCTGAGGGTGAGCGCTGGGACTTCGCGGATCCGGCGGAGATCTCGGCGCGGGTGCCGCGGTTGGGTGCGTTGTTCGGGAAGGTGGCGTGATGGACGTGCCGGTGGATGTGGTGCTGTGGCGGGCTCCTGGCCCGGCGTCGTCGGCGGAGGCGGCGGCCCGCTACGCCGAGCTGCGGTCCTCGCCGCTGGGCGCGTTCGACCCGCAGGTGGCGGCGTTCGTGCGCGAGTTGCGGCAGACCTCCCCCGATCCGGCGTCTCCGGTGTCGTGGAACGAGGCGCTGACGGTGGGCTCGGACGCGGTGATCGTGCACGTGGTGTGGCCGGGGCGGCAGCAGGTGCTGGACCTGGTGGCGCTGCTCGCGTCGCGGCACGGCCTGGTGTGTTACGAGCCGGCGCGCCAGGTGGCGATGTCCTGACGCAGCAACGCCTTCGTGTCCTGCGGCGCGAAGGAGGCGTCGACGGCGTTGGTCGCGATGGCGGCGATCGTGTCGTCGTCGAAGCCGAGCTCGTCGCGCAGCAAGCGGTACTCGCCGGTCAGCGTGGTGCCGGTCGAGGCCGGGATGTCGGTGCTGAGCGTGACGATCAGCCCGGCCCGCATGAGCAGTGGCAACGGATGAGAGGAGACGGATTCGACCAGTCCCAGCACGACGTTGGACGAGGGACACACCTCCAGCGGCACGGCGCGGTCTCTGAGCAGCGCGACGACGTCCGGATCGTCGAGCGCCCGGAACCCGTGCCCGATCCGGTCAGCGAGCCCCACGGTCACGGCCTCGGCGACACTCGGCGCTCCGCAGCACTCCCCGGCGTGGTGCACGAGCCCGATCCCGGCCTCTCGCGCGTCCCGGAACACGGCGGCGAACGGCGTGAGCGGAAACTCCTCCGCGCCCGCCATCCCGATCGCCACGACCTCCGGGTGCGCGATCGCGAGCCGAAGCGACTCCTGAAACCTCGCGACCGACCGCTTCCTGGGGTGGTCCACGATCACACGGCACTCGATGCCGTGGGCGGCCTGTCCTGCGGCGAGCCCGGCCAACACCGCCTCGAGCGGCATGTCCGGATCCCGAAGCCGTTCCCCGTGCGCAGCCGCGGTGAACGTGACCTCGGCGTACCGGGTCCCCTGCGCTGCTTCCTCGGCGCAGAACTCGTACGCGATCCGGCTGAAGTCCTCGGCTCGCCGCAGGCAGTCCCGCACGGCCCCGTTGTGCGCCGCGAACTGCCCGAACCCGCCGTACGCCCCGGTATGCGCCGGCACGTCCACCCTGTGGCGGTCCGCGAGTTCGGCGACGGTGTCCGCGCGCACCGTGCTCTCCAAGTGCACGTGCAGGTGAGCCTTGGGCAAAGCGGCAAGATCACGCATGGCCGCCGACGCTACCCAGCCGCGCCACACACCGCTCGGCATTTTCCGAGAGCGAGCGACAGTGTTGTAACGAAACGATCACGATCATTCTTGGCGTGCAACAGCGGAGCATCGCAACCGATTGTGAAGTGAGGAAGGTGGCGGCCGACATGAAATAGGGCAGCATGAGAGAACCAGGAACGATTTTCTCGTATCACCAGCTTCAACTGCTTCTGGCCGGCCTCACGCGTGAGGGAAAGAGCGAGAACTTCTCTCCCGAAAGCCTTAAGGGCTACTTTCGCAAGCCCGCTACCCGCCAAGCGTACCGAGATCACCTTGCTTCCCTGATTCTGTTCGATCACGCCACCGTGCCAGTGCCGTGGTATCTCGCGGAGAACATCGACGCCGAATTCCTCATTCGGGAAGGCCTACTGGAAATAACTGACCGCGACGAGGTCGATCCGATCAAGAACCGGATTGCACGACTCTACAGCGCGTGTTTTGCGAACAGTCGGAACCTGGAGTTCAACCCGTATTCATCCCGCCTGAAACGACTGGAGGATTTCAACCCGAGGCCACCAAGTGCGCTATATCTCGACGCAGTTGAGGCCAGCAGCGAGCTTCAGCACAACTACGAGCAGCTCTGCGATCTCACGTTCCCGCTCATGGATGGAATCGACGCCATCTTCGAGTACTACTGGGGTGCGCACGTGGAGATGCACAAATCGATTTACAAGCGGCATAATCCGCGGCTGTTCAGCCCCGAGGAGGAGTACGTCAGCTCTGACGGCATGGACCTCTTCGCGAAGATGGGTATCGGCATCAGTGAGAGCCTGTACCCTGGAGACGAGTTCACGCACGTGTACCTGCCCGACCATCTTGAGCGATTCGACGAAGTCGACAGTATTCTGCTGAGACCTGTCAGTCCCATGGAATATTTCGATCTGTCGGCGTACGTTGCGCCTGATTCACATCGCGAATTCCTTGAGATCCATGCGTTCTGGCGCTCCTTGTTCGAGCTCGCAAACATGCTCCACATCGCACAGTCCTCCGGGAATACGCTGTTCATTCCGAGCACGGTGAAGGTGAAGGAACGCGCCGCAACAAAGAAGCAGGCGAACGATCTCACAGCCGAGAACAAGTTGCGGGTCTATCGTGTATACCTGAAGGAATCAGGCCTGATACCCGCACCAAAGACCTTCGACGACGTCCTTCGAATGCGTGAGGATCGCAACCTGCGATCACTGCGCAGGGCAGTGGATCGTTGGTCGTCCCTCCATCCCGACTTGGACAACGACCTTGCCCTCATCAAAGACATCCAGGAAGAGATCAAGTCAGCGGGCAAGCAGGTGAAACGACTTGAGGCCGCGACCAGGTTCGCGAGTTTGATCGGCTACGTTGCCCTCCCGGTCGGGATTGCCGAGGCGATCACCGGAGGAGCGATGTACGGACTAATACTGTCACCTATCGGCCCCGCGATCGAAACATTCCGGGCGCTGAAGTTGCGCAAGTTCGGATGGGTCAAGTTCGGACGATGAAACGCAGGGCGGCGCTCGGTGGAATCAGTGGCGACAGCGGGCGCTGCGTGCCACTAGGTTCCGGGCTATGCCTGATGTTGTGCAGACGCGCCACGGCGCGAGGGTCCTGATGTGCGCGCCGGACGGCCCTCCGATCGGTGACGAGCAGTCCGCTGTGGACCTGATGGCCACGTTGTGGGGACAGGACGTGCAGTGGCTGGTGCTGCCGGTCGCGCGGTTGACGGAGGACTTCTTCGTGTTGCGCACCAGGGTCGCGGGCGCGGTGGTGCAGAAGCTGCAGCAGTACGGGTTCCGGGTCGTGATCGTCGGAGACATCGCGGCCCACGTCGAGGCGAGCACGGCGTTGCGGGACTTCGTGTACGAGTCGAACCGCGGCCGGCAGCTGTGGTTCGTGGCGGACGAGGCGGAGCTGGACGCGCGCCTGAGCGCGGCCGCCTGACCACCACCGCAGCCCGGCGATCCCGATCAGGTCCGCCCGCCAAGGGACTATTGCACATCACTGGCAACAAGTAGGCTCGCGGCATGGACATCCGTCGTTCCCTGTCGAACCACGCCGGTCCGCGCCGCTCGCCGCACGAGGTCCTGCGAAGGCTCGCCGAGCGCGTGACGCCGGACACCACGGCCGAGGGGCCGGTTCGGGAGCTGGAGGAGCGGGTCGCGGGCCTGCTCGGCAAGCCGAGGGCGTTGTTCTTCCCGTCCGGGACGATGGCGCAGCAGGTGGCGCTGCGGGTGCATGCCGAGCGTCGCGGCAGGTACGCGTTCGCGGGGCATCCGCAGTCGCATCTGCACGTGTGGGAGAACCAGGGTTACAGCGCGGTGCACGGGCTGCGGTTCCACCCGGTGGGCGATCGCAACGCACTGCTCACGACCGAAGACCTCACAGCGGTCAAGGAGCCGCTCGCCGCGGTGGTGATCGAGCTGCCGCAGCGCGACATCGGCGGCCGGCTGCCGAGCCTGGAGGACCTCACCGAGCAGACCAGGTGGGCGAGAAGCGCAGGAGCGGCCGCGCACTGTGACGGTGCGCGGATCTGGGAGGCGCAGACCGGTTACGACGCAACGCTTCCGGAGCTCGCGAGTCTGTTCGACACGGTGTACGTGTCGCTCTACAAAGGACTCGAAGGTGTGCGGGGCGCGGTGCTCGCGGGTGACGACGAGACGATCGGGCACGCGGAGGTGTGGCGCCGCAGGCTGGGCGGGGCGATCGTGGACGCGTGGCCGTTGGCGGCGATCGCGTTGACGGGCTTGGACGAGAACCTGCCGCGGATGCGGGAGTTCAAGGCCCACGCGCAGGCCCTGGCCAGAGCGATCAACGAGGACGGCTTCGCGCACACCACGCCGATCGTCCCGCAGACTCCCCTGTTCCACGTGCATCTGCCGATGTCCCAGCAACAAGCGCGGCAGGCCGCGGAGAATCTGAGCCGGGAAACCGGCATCAGGCTGTTCCTGTACGCGCGGTCGAACCCGGATCCGGGCAGGTGCAGCTTCGAGGTGAGCGTGGGAATCAACGCGCTGGAGTTCACGCCGCGAGAGGTGGCGGAGTTGATCAGAGGACTACCATCGCGGGTGTGAGCCTGCCCGAACCCGTCCAGCACGCGCTGGTGCGGGTGTCGCACTCGGTGCTGATCGACATCGACGCGCTCGCGAGGGTGCGCGAGCGGTTCGACGACGAGCAGGCGGCCTCGCTCAGCAACTATCTGCGCAGTGCGCAGTCGCCGAACACGGTGCGCGCGTACCGGTCGGACTGGATCGCGTGGGCGGGCTGGTGCCAGGCGGAGGGGCGTCAGGCGTTGCCGGCGGATCCGCTCGACGTGGCGGTGTACCTGGCGGCCGCGGCGGACACGGTGAAGCCGGACGGGTCGCCGGCGTTCGGGGCGTCGACGCTGGAGCGCAAGTCGGCGGCGATCGCGGCGGTGCACGCGGCGAACGGGTTGCCGAGCCCGACGCGCAGCGATGTCGTGCGGCTGACGCTGCGGGGCATCCGCAGGACGCGCAAGCAGCAGCCGAAGCGCAAACGCCCGGTGCTGCTCGACACGCTGGAAGCGCTGCTGCACGAACGCCCGCAGGAAGGCCCGGCCAGGGCACGGGACGCGTTGCTGTTGCTCGTGGGGTTCGCGGGCGCGCTGCGCAGGAGCGAGCTGGCGCGGATCGAGTTCGAGGACGTCACGGTCGATGTGGATCCGCGCACGCACGAGCCGTTGCTGCTGATCCGGCTGGGGACGACGAAGACCGATCAGACGGGCAGGCATCAGCAGTCGGTGGTGCTGCCCCGCGGCAGCCGGCGGCCGACGTGTCCGGTGTGCGCGTTCGCGGACTGGGCGGACACGCTGCAGCACAAGGAGATCAGCGAGACCGGCCTGCACCGCTGCCACGGCTACCAGCCGACGCGTTACCAGGGCGCGTTGTTCCCGGTGATCAACCGGCACGGCGGCATCGGGCAGAAGGCGATGTCCGGGCGCGCGGTGGCGGAGCTGGTGAAGCGGTACGCCCTCAAGGCGGGGCTGGATCCGGAGCTGTTCGGCGGGCATTCGCTGCGCGCGGGGTTCGCGACGCAGGCGGCGCTGGGCGGAGCCAGTGACCGGGAGATCATGCGGCAGGGCCGGTGGACCAATCCGCGGACGGTGCACCGCTACATCCGGACCGCGAACCCGCTCGAGGACAACGCCGTTACCCGTCTGGGCCTCTAGATTTGTGACCCAGGTCTCAGTTTGCGCGTTTAACTCTAAACAAGATCCCCTCCGGTAGGGCTGCACCAAAAAGAGCAACGCACTAGGCCGGAAGAACGTCCGGCACGGAAAGTTTCCGTCGTGTTTCCACGCCGGTTGAGCTGCTCTTTTGTTCCACCATTCGGACAAAAGCCGATCTCCTGACCAGCGCAGCTGCTCAATTCGTGAAGCAATCTCGCATTCTGGGAGTGGCTGGTCGCATGCACTGAGAGCAATACGATCACCACGCCCGGTCATCGACGACGGCCGGGCTGTTCCACGGTGTTCGACCCGGCACCCCTGTAACGCCGGAGCGATCACTCCCTGCACCGGAACAAGGAGCGTTCCATGAAGCGCAAAACCCTGGGCATCACCACCGCCCTGATGTCCGCGGCGGCACTCGCCGCCACGGGCACGATGGGAGCCAACGCGGCGCCACAACAGGCCGTGAACCCGCTGTTCTCGGCGGCCGAGCAGGCGGGGACGATCTCCACCGCACTCGGCCTGTCCGGCGGGGAGCAGCTCGTCCCGAAGGACGTCGTGCGCGACGCCGACGGCACCAGCCACTTCCGGTTCGACCGCAAGGTCAACGGCCTCAAGGTCATCGGCGGCGACATCGTCGTCGCCCAGAAGGCCGGCCAGCTCACCAGCGTCGTGAAGGCGACCGAGGCCTCCCTCGCCGGCCTCGACACCACCGCGCCCCTCACGGCCCAGGCCGACTCGACGCTCGTCGTGTTCGCCCTGGACCACGCGCCCGTGCTGGCGTGGGAGACGATCAAGCACAGCGTCAAGGAAGACCAGACGCCGAGCGCCGTGCACACGTTCACCGACGCCAAGACCGGTGAGACGCTGCTGTCCTACGACGACATCCACAACGCCGAGGGCACCGGCCAGTCCACCTTCAGCGGCACGGTCTCGCTGAACACGACCCAGTCGGGCAGCACCTTCCAGCTCAAGGACCCGGCGCGCGGCAACCAGGCGGTCAACAACCTCAACAACACCTCCGGCAACGGCACGTTGTTCACCGACGCCGACAACAAGTGGGGCAACGGCACCTACACCGACAAGGCCACCGCGGGCGTCGACGCCGCGTTCGGCGCCGCGAAGACCTGGGACTACTACAAGAACGTCCACGGCCGCAACGGCATCAAGAACAACGGTGTGGGCGCGCTGAGCAAGGTCCACTACGGCAACAACTACAGCAACGCCTTCTGGAACGACTCGTGCTTCTGCATGACCTACGGCGACGGCGCGAACAACCAGAAGCCGCTGACCTCGCTCGACGTCGCGGCACACGAGATGTCCCACGGCGTCACGTCCGCGACCGCGGGCCTGGTCTACTCCGGTGAGTCCGGCGGCCTCAACGAGGCCACCAGCGACATCTTCGGCTCCACCACGGAGTTCTACGCCGCCAACGCCTCCGACGTCGGCGACTACCTCATCGGCGAGAAGATCGACATCCGCGGCGACGGCAAGCCGTTGCGCTACATGGACAAGCCCTCCAAGGACGGCCGCAGCCTCGACTACTGGTCCTCCACCGCGGGCAACGTCGACGTGCACTACTCGTCCGGCATCGCCAACCACTTCTTCTACCTGCTGTCCGAAGGCAGCGGCAAGAAGACCATCAACGGCGTCGCCTACGACTCCCCCACCAGCGACGGCCAGCCCGTCACCGGCATCACCCGCGCCAAGGCCGAGAAGATCTGGTACCGCGCGCTGACCACCAAGTTCACCTCCAGCACCAAGTACGCCGCCGCCCGCACCGGCACCCTCGCCGCCGCGGCCGACCTCTACGGCGCCTCGTCGCCCGAGTACGCGGCGGTCAACCGGGCCTGGGCCGCGGTGAACGTCAAGTAAGGACCCGCCACGAACGCCGGGGCCCGGACCGCACCCCCTGCACGGTCCGGGCCCCGGCATATTTCTTTTGCGCGGCAACGCACAATCTCCTCATGGGGATGTTCAGCACTGTGTGGGCGCGCGACCTCGAATGCCCGCGCTGCCACCACAAGGACGACTACGACGTCCAGATCAAGTTCGGCGGCTGCGACCTGGACGAGTTCGAGATCGGCGACGCCCTGCGGTGGGGAAGCTACGACTACGGCGAGCAAGGTCATCATCTCGTCGTGACATCCGGGTACGACCGGCCCTGCCGCGGCTGCGACGGCCCTCACGACCCCGCCGAGGTCGACACCAGCGAGTTCGACGTCTACATCGAGAACGACGTCATCATCCACATCAGGTGGCACGACGGCCTGCACGACTACCAACGCGATGGCGTTCCCAGCCCCACCAGCGACTTCATCGTTCTGCGGGAGCGCCCAGCGTTCCTCACGGCGACCTAGGCTCTGCGCCATGGGGAGCTTCAGCGACGTGTACGCCCGCGACCTCGAATGCCCTGTCTGCGGTCACCGCGACGACTACTACGTCCAGTTCAAGTTCGGCGCCTGCCAGTGTGAGCGCTTCGAGGTCGGCGACACCATTGAGACCGAACACCTCCTCTACGGCGAGCGAGGACACCACCTTGTCGTCGTGAGCGCCGTGGGGGACGCCTGCTCGGGCTGCGGTGGCCCGTACCACCTGGACAACATGGGCCCGGACTGGTTCGAGGTGTACATCGAAGATGACGTGATCACTCTCGTCACCTGGAACAACGGCCGATTCGACCTCTCGCGGTCCGGCAGCTTCGTCGTACTGGACGACTACCCGCCGGGCCGCGAGCCGACCGCTCAGGGCGCCAGGTCCGTTGCCGCCAAAAACAATCCGTCCGGCTAAGACCCCGTGTGCTTTCATAGCCCGCCATGGGGATCCGCACCACCGTCATGGTCCGCGACCTGACCTGCCCGCGCTGCGGCCACACCGCCGACCACGACGTGCTGATCAGCTGGGGCGGGGACGGCGTCGCCTACGCCGAGATCGGTGACTGGCTCGACGTCGGCACCTGGGTCACCGGCTCGAAAGGCGAGCCCCACGTCGTCATCCGCGGCACCGGCCTGCCGTGCGCGGGATGCGGCGCGGCGGGCCGGTTCGAGGTGGAGCTCGTCTGCGACATCGTCAACTCCGTCACCTGGGTACCCGATCAGGGCTCCAGGTCGGTGGCCGCGAGGAACGACCCGTCCATGTAGAACGGCACGGACTGGTGCTCGTGCGTGATCAGCCACCGCCCCGCCCGGCGCCGCAGGCCCACCGTGATCCGCGTCCACATCGAGAACCCCTCCGGGTAACCGACCGGCACGGCCGCCAGAAGCTGCAGACCGTGCACGAACGCCAGGTCACCGGACACGTCCACCGACAGGTCGCGGTGCTCGATCGTGATCGGGCCGTCGAACCCCGCCATCCACCCCGCGAGAGCGTCCGGGTCGCGGGCGTCCAGGCCGGTGTTGCGCAGCGGCGGGGCCAGCGTGCACGTCACCGCGTCGTCGGCGTACCGGGCCACGACCTGAGCGGGCGAGCGGTCGCGCATGCCTTCCACCAGCGAGGTGAACAAAGCGAGGATCTCGTCCTGCACCAGCGTGTGAGTCATCTCGGAAACCTCCGTGCGAAGTGGGCTGACACACCGATGTCGAAGCACGGCCCGCGGTCTCGACATGGCGGTGAGAAGATTTTTCGCAAGCCCGGAGCGGAGGCCTCAAATGAAGTACCTGATCCTCATCTACAGCAACCCGAAGTCGCGCGCCGCGTGGGAGAAGCTGACCGAAGAACAGCAGATGAAGTTCGGCCAGGACCACTACGACCTCAGCGACAAGCTGCGCGCGTCCGGCGAGCTCATCGTCAGCGAAGGCCTGCCCGGCCCCGAGACCGGCAAGGGCGTGAGCATCAAGAACGGTGAGGTCGTGGTCACCGACGGGCCGTTCGCCGAGGCCAAGGAGTACCTCGCCGGCTTCTACCTGGTCGAGGCCGACACGATCGACCAGGTCATCGCCCACGCCGCCACGCTGCCGGACGCGCACAACGACGGCATCGAGGTCCGGCCCGTCTGGGACATGTCGATGCTGGACGACATGTGAGGCTCACCGCCGAGATCGAGGGCCTGCTGCGCGAACTGGCGCCGCAGGTCCTCGGCGTGCTGGTCAGACGCCACGGCCAGTTCGACGTCTGCGAGGACGCCGTCCAGGAAGCCCTGCTCGGCGCCGCTCAGCAGTGGCCGGAGCAGGGGATCCCGGACAACCCCAAGGGCTGGCTCATCACAGCGGCCAGGAGGCGGTGGATCGAGCAGTACCGGTCCGAGGTGGCACGGCGGCAGCGCGAGGAGAAGGTCGTCGCGCTCACCCCTCCCCCGGCGGATCCGGCGCCCGCGCAGGACGACACGCTCACCATCCTCGCGCTGTGCTGCCACGAAAGCCTGACCACGGCGTCGCAGATCGCCCTCACACTCCGGGCGGTCGGCGGCCTCACCACGGCGGAGATCGCGCGCGCGTTCCTGGTACCGGAATCCACTGTGGCGCAACGGATCAGCCGCGCGAAGCAGAAGATCAAGGGCGCGAAGTTCCGCGCACCCAAAGACCTGACGGCCGTGCTGCACGTGCTGTACCTGATCTTCACCGAAGGGTCGACCGCGAGCTCCGGCGACGACCTCCTGAGAGTCGACCTCACCGCCGAAGCGATCCGGCTGACCCGCCAACTCCACCGCAGGCGCCCCGACGACGGCGAGCTCACCGGATTGCTCGCGTTGATGCTGCTCACCGACGCCAGACGCCCCGCCCGGACCGACGACCAGGGCGCGCTGATCCCGCTCGCGGAGCAGGACCGCAGCAAGTGGGACCGAGAAGCCATGAACGAGGGCACAGAACTCATCCAGAAAGCCCTCAACACCGCCCAGATCGGCCCGTACCAGCTGCAGGCGGCGATCGCGGCCGTGCACTCAGAGGCGAAGACCGCCGAAGACACCGACTGGCACGAGATTCTCGGCCTCTACGAGCTGCTCACGGTCACCGCGCCCGGCCCGATGGTGTCACTGAACCGCATCGTGGCCGTCGCGATGGTCCACGGACCGCAACAAGCACTCGCCGAACTGTCCACATTGGACCTCGACCACTACCGCGTGCACGCCGTGAAGGCACATCTCCTTGACCTGCAAGGAGAACACGACAAAGCCCAACAGGAATACGAGAAAGCCGCGAAGCTGACGCTGAGCGTGCCGGAGCAGCGCTACCTCAGCTCCCGGTCGCGCCGCCCACGGTAGCGTCGGACGACGGCTCCTCCTGCGGCGGTGCCTGAGGCACCACGCCGGCCAAGTCCCCGCCGTTGTCGTTGACGCGCAAGACGAACGGCCGTGTCTGCGTGTACTGCACGACGGAGATGGAACACGGGTCGACGACGATCCGCTGGAACCCGTCCAGATGTACACCCAGAGCGTCCGCCAGCACCGCCTTGATCACATCACCGTGCGAGCACAACACCCACACCGCACCAGGCCCGTGCTCGGCGGTGATCCGGGCATCATGCGCGCGCACAGCGGCGACAGCGCGCGCCTGCACGTGCGCGAGCCCCTCGCCCTCGGGAAAAACAGCGGCGGACGGATGCTGCTGCACCACCGCCCACAAAGGCTCGTTGAACAGGTCCTTCAACGCCTTGCCGGTCCACGCGCCGTAGTCCACTTCGGACACGTCCGGCTCCGCCACGGCTTCCAGAGCACGATCAGCCAAAAGAGGAGCCAGCGTCTCCTCGCAGCGCTGCAGAGGAGACGACACGACCGCCGCGACCGGAATGTCCTTCAACCGGCCGACGAGCGCCGTGGCCTGCGCCTGCCCGCGTTCGTCCAACCCCACGCCCAGCGATCGCCCGGCGAGCACACCGGAACCGTTGGCGGTGGAACGAGCATGTCGAAGCAGAATCACCGTGGCCACGGCAACCACCTTAGATCGGCTGCAGCAACCCCATCGACAGCAGCCCCATCAGCACGAGGCCCAGCATCAACCGGTACCACACGAACGCCGAGTAGGAATGCTTCGACACGTACTTCAACAACCACGCGATCGTCGCGTAACCCACCACGAACGCGATGATCGTCGCCACGATCATCTGCGGCACCGACGCCTGCACACCCTCACCCGAGCGCTCCAGCACGTCCGGAATCGAGAACAACCCCGCCCCGAACACCGCCGGAATCGCCAGCAGGAACGAGTACCGCGCCGCCGCCTCCCGCGTCAGACCCAGGAACAGACCCGCCGTCAACGTGCCACCGGAACGGGACACGCCCGGGATGAGCGCCAGCGCCTGCGCCAGCCCCATCCCGATCGCGTCCTTCATCCGCAGCTCGTCACGCTCGTGCTTCGCCAAGTGGTCCGCGAGACCCAGCAGCAGACCGAACACCACCAGCATCGTCGCGGTGATCCACAGGTTCCGCGCCGACGTGCGGATCTCGTCCTTCAGCAGATAGCCCAGAACCGAGATCGGCACCGAACCGATGATCACGTACCAGGCGAGCCGGTAGTCCTTCTCCTGGCGCGCGGCCGCGCTGAACAAGCCGCGGAACCAGGCGCCGATGAACCGCCCGATGTCCTTGGCGAAGTAGATCAGCACCGCCACCTCGGTACCCAGCTGGATGACCGCGGTGAACGAAGCGCCCGCGTCGTTGCCGAAGAACAGCGTCGACGTGATGCGCAGGTGCGCACTGCTGGAAATCGGCAGGAATTCCGTCAGTCCTTGGACCAGTCCGAGGACCAGAGCCTGCAACCAGCTCAACTACCCACTCCCGCCAGATCCAAAGCCTCGGCCGCGGTGCGAAGGCCCGCGATCCCCTGCTCCAGATCTTGCAGCATCGGCGAAATGGACAGCGTGGTGACCCCCGCGCCCGCGAGAGCCTTCATCTTGTCTGCTATGCGCTCCTTCGGGCCCAGCAACGACGTCGCGTCCAGGAACTCCAGCGGAATCGCCGCCATCGCACCGGCGTAGTCGCGGGCCAGGTACTTCTCCTGGATCTCCTCGGCCTGAGCCGGGAAACCCATGCGCACCATCAGGTTGTTGTAGAAGTTCTGCTTACGCGAACCCATACCGCCGACATACAGCGCGGTGTACGCACGAACCGGGTCCGCGCACGTCTTCCAGTCGTCACCGACGATCAACGGCACGGTCGGCACCACGTCGAAGCCGTCCATCGTCTTGCCGGCCTTCTCCCGGCCCGCCTTCACGCTGGCCAGGGACTCGCCGGAGAACTCGGGCGAGAAGAAGATCGCCAGCCAGCCGTCCGCGATCTCACCCGTGAGCTCCAGGTTCTTCGGGCCGACCGAAGCCAGGTAGATCGGGATCTGGTCGCGCACCGGGTGCACCGTCAGCTGCAGCGCCTTACCAGGACCGTCCGGCAGCGGGAGCGTGTAGTGCTCACCCTCGTACCGCAGCTTCTCCCGAGAGAGAGCCTTGCGCACGATCTCCACGTACTCACGCGTGCGCGCCAGCGGCTTGTCGAACCGCACACCGTGCCAGCCCTCCGACACCTGCGGACCCGACACGCCGAGACCCATCCGGAACCGGCCACCCGACAGCGTGTCCAGCGTCGCCGCGGTCATCGCCGCCATCGCTGGCGTGCGCGCCGGAATCTGGAAGATCGCGCTGCCGACGTCGATGCGTTCGGTCTGCGCGGCCACCCACGAGAGCACCGTAGGCGCGTCGGAGCCGTAGGCCTCCGCGGCCCACACCACCGAAAAGCCGAGCCGGTCGGCCTCTTTGGCCAGCTCCAGGTTCGCGGCGTCGTTGCCGGCGCCCCAGTATCCGAGGTTCAATCCGAGCTTCACGGGCGAGACCCTACCGGTCAGTAACACCGATTGCCAGGCTCAGCCGATGATCACCCCTTAGCATCGCGCACGTGGAACAGCGATACCTCGGCCGCAGCGGCCTCCGCGTGTCCAGAACGGCACTGGGCACGATGACGTGGGGCCGCGACACCGACGCGGACGAGGCAGCCACCCAGCTCATGGCCTTCGCCGACGCCGGCGGCACCCTCGTCGACACCGCCGACGTCTACGTCGAAGGCGAGTCCGAACGCATCCTCGGCGGCCTGCTGGGCGAGGTCGTCCCGCGCGATGAGCTGGTCATCGCCACCAAAGCCGTCGCACGTCGTACCGAGGGACCGTTCGGCGGAGGAGCCTCCCGCGGAGCGTTGCTGAACGCACTGGACGGATCACTGCGGCGCATCGGCGTCGACCACATCGACCTCTGGCAGCTCCACGCCTGGGACGCAGGCGTCCCCATCGAGGAGTCGCTGTCCGCACTGGACCACGCCGTGACCTCGGGAAAGGTCCGCTACGTCGGCGTGTCGAACTACAGCGGATGGCAGCTCGCGACCGCAGTCATGACGCCATCGACGTTCCCCCTCATCTCCACCCAGGTCGAGTACTCCCTGCTCGAACGCGGGATCGAGCGCGAGGTCGCACCGGCGGCGCTGCACCACGGGCTCGGACTGCTCCCGTGGGCGCCTCTCGGACGCGGCGTGCTCACCGGGAAATACCGCAACGGCACCCCGCCGGACTCACGCGGCGCATCCGCGCACTTCGCGGGCTATGTCGAGCAGCACCGCAACGAGCGAGCCGCGCGGATCGTACAAGCCGTCGCCACCGCCGCCGACGGGCTCGGGACCTCGGCGCTCTGCGTCGCACTGGCCTGGGTGCGGGACCGGTCCGGCGTCGTGGCCCCCGTCGTGGGCGCCCGCGACACGAACCAGCTGATCGCCTCGCTGGAAGCCGAGCAGCTGACGTTGCCTCCCGCGATCCGGGCTGCCCTCGATGACGTCAGTGCGATTGAGCTGTCGTACCCCGAACGTCCGATGCCTTGACCGGTGGGTGTTGGTTTTAGGCTGCACTGAAGCAATAGAGATAACTGCACGACACGGCCAAACGGGGTTTCACCCCACCCCTTGCGTGACCTCCGCCCGAACGTCGTGGATGCTGGAAGACCACGACGTACCTCAGGAGGACCCGATCTTGCGCCGGCTCGCCGCACTGCTCTTGACCACCGCAACGCTGACCGCGTGCGGGCAGAGCGACAAGTCCCAGGATCCGCTGCAAGTGGCGGAGACGCTCGAAGCCGCCACCCCGGCCCACTCCCCCGCCCAGAACGCCACGCCACCCGGCACCATCACGCCCGGCGGCGAGTTCAAAGACGGCGGCACCACGCTGAAGTTCCAGGTCAACGGCACGGACGTCGAGCTCGACCGGCTGCGCAGCGCGGTGTTCGAGATGACCAAGGACGACAAGGGCGCCGAAACGCGAGGAGCAGGCCTGAGGGCGGGCGATGGCGCTACCAACGCCGTCGCTGACCGCTACGGCCGGCTGCTCGTCGTCGACACCCGCGGCGGCGAGTTCATCGCGTTCAGCATCAACCCCCTGATCATGCGCCAGCGCTACCCCGTCCCCGGCAGCCCCTACAGCATCGCCTACGACGCCAAGCGCGACATCGCGTGGATCACCCTCACCGAGCGCAACGAGGTCGTCGGCCTCAACGTCGCCGGCGGCGAACCGGCCGAGAAGTACCGGTTCCCCACCGTGCGTCAGCCCAACACCGTCAGCGTCGACCAGGAATCCGGACGCGTCACGGTCACGTCCGGCGACAACGGAGGGATACAGGTGATCTCGCCATGAACGAAGGGGTGATCGACGGGGACTGGGAGTACCGGCCGCTGCGTCTGCCGCCCGGCATCTCCCGCCGCACCGCGACCACGCAGCTGGCCATCCACGCCGAGTTCGCGGGCTGGGAACTGTCCCGCACGCTGCTCTACGGCGACGGCTCCCGCAAAGTCTGGCTGCGCCGCAAGCGCCAGCCCGCGCTGTTGCCAGGCCTGATCACCTGACGACAACGCCCGGCCCGAACGCTGAAGTCCGCCGGAAAGCCCCGCACGAACGGGGCCGCCGCCGCAAGGCGCGCGACCGATTCCGGCGGCAGATCCACCTCACCCAAGGCAGTCCACGAACTGCTCCGGCGTCCGCACGCCCACCGACGGCAGCGCGCCCGCGTTCCGCACACGCCAGAGCCACCTGAGCCGGCGTAGCGCCTCCTCACCCCGAACAGGCATGACGCCGGCCGAGCGCTGGCCCTTCTCGTCGTGGAGCTTGAGGTGTTGTCTTTGCGAAGTGAAGGCGAGCTGAGAGTAATGGTTCATTTCAGTCAACACTGAAGTAATAGAGCATGACGAGCCGAACACGGATGGAAGAATCCGCGTCATGCCTCGCCCGGAACGACCTCTCGACCCGTTCGCCGGGCCTGTCCAGCAGTTCGCCCACGACCTCCGCCAGCTCCGCGAGAAGGCCGGCTCCCCCGGCTACCGCGAGCTCGGCAGGCTCAGCCACTACTCCGCCAGCACCCTCGCCGACGCCGCCCGCGGCCAGCGACTCCCCTCCCTCGCCGTGACGCTGGCGTTCGTCCGCGCCTGCGGAGGCGACGAGGACGTCTGGGAACAGCGCTGGCGGGAGATCGGCGAACAGGACGGCGAGGAACCCAAGCCCGACTCCCCCTACGTCGGGCTCAAGGCCTTCACCGAGCAGGACGCCGACCGCTTCTTCGGCCGGGAACGCCTCCTGGGCAAGCTCATCACCAAGCTGGAGCACCACGACACCGTGCTGGTCCTCGGCGCGTCCGGATCAGGCAAGTCCTCGCTGCTGCGGGCCGGTCTCCTCGCCCAGCACCAAGGCGAGTTGATCACTCCGGGCACCCACGACACACTCCCCCGGACCGAGGAACTGCTCGTCGTCGACCAGTTCGAGGAGATCTTCGCCCTCCCCCACCGCGACGAGTTCATCGCCGGACTCACCAGCCGCACGCACAAGACCGTCATCGGCATGCGCGCCGACTTCTACGGCCACTGCGCCCGCTACCCCGATCTCGTCAGCGCCGTCGAGGACGCCCAGGTCCTGGTCGGCCCCATGACCACCGACGAGCTGCGCCGCGCCATCACCCAGCCCGCCGTCGAGGTCGGCTGCGCGCTCGAAACCGGCCTCGTGGCGAGGCTCATCGCGGACGCCACCGGCGAACCCGGCGTGCTGCCCCACGTCAGCCACGCGCTTCTCGAGACGTGGCAACGAAAACGCGGCAACACCCTCACGCTCTCCAGCTACCACGAGAGCGGCGGCATCGCCCGTGCCATCGCCAACACCGCCGAGAACGCCTACATCGGACTCGACGAACAGCAGCAAGTCCAAGCACGCCAAGTGTTCCTGCGCCTGGTCAACCCCGGCGACGGCACCGAGGACACCAAGCGGCGCGTCAAGAGAGAAGAGCTCGCGGCGGACGAGGTCGTCGAACACCTCGCCAACGCGCGCATCCTCACCGTCGACGACGACAGCGTCGAGATCAGCCACGAAGCCGTCATCCGCAGCTGGCCTCGCCTGAAGGACTGGCTCGCCGAGGCACGCGAGGACATGCGCGTGCACCGCAGGCTCACCGCGGCGGCCGCCGACTGGGAAGCGCACGACCGCGACCCCGGCTCGCTGCACCGGGGCGTCCCGCTCGCCCAGGCCACCGGCTGGGCCGCCAGGGAACCCAGCGCCCTCAACGCCGCCGAGCAGGCGTTCCTCGACGCGAGCAAGGCCGCCGCCCAGCAGGACCTCGCCACCGAGAAACGCCGCACCACCACGCTGCGCCGCGTCGTCGCCCTTCTCGCCGCGCTGCTGCTCGTGGCCACCACCGCCACTGTGTTCGCCGTGCGCGCGCAGCAACAGACGACCGAGCAACGCACCAACGCCCTCGCCCAGAAAGCCATCGCCGAGGCCAACGGGCTGCAGGACCGCGACCCCGGCCTCGCGAGCCAGCTCCGCCTCGCCGCCTACCGCCTCACCGGACTGCCCGCCGCCCGCGACAGCCTGCTCAGCACCTTCGCCGCACCCCAGGTCACCGTCGTCCCCGGCCACGACGAAGCCGCCTCGTTCGCGTTGTTCAGCCCCGACAACAAGCTCATGGCGTCCGCCGCGGACGACAAGAAGCTGATCATCTGGGACTTCGGCGACCCCTTCCACCCCACCGAGCTCAGCCGCGTGCACGCCGGCGACGACGCCACCCACGGCATGGCGTTCAGCCCGGACAGCAAAACCATCGCCACCGCGGGCTGGGACGGCCTCATCCGCCTGTTCGACGTCACCGACCCGCGCAAACCCTTCGAGAAGGCCCGCGTCACCGGCCACGTCGGCCAGGTTCAGGCCGTGCAGTTCACCCCGGACGGCCGCACGCTCGTCAGCAGCGGCGAGGACAAGACGGTCCGCGTCTGGGACGTCACCGGTCCCCCGGCCCTCGCGCGCACCATCCAGGCCCACGACGAGCTCGTCCACGCCGTCGCGGTCAACCGCACCGGTACGACCATCGCGTCCGCGGGCTGGGACGGCACTGTCAAGCTCTGGAACCTCGCGACCGGCGAGCACCTGGCCACGATCCCCGTGTCCGCCACCAAGTTCACCACCTACGCCGTCGCCTTCTCCCCCAACGACGTCCTCGCCGCCAACACCGACACCGACGAAGCGCGGCTGTGGGACGCCAAGGACCCTCGCAACCCGGTACCGCTCGGCCGCGCCGCCGAGCACACCTTCCACGACCACTCCCTGGCCTTCTCCCCCGACGGCAGGTTCATGGCCACCGGCGGCGGCGACAAGACCACCCGCGTCTGGGACGTCACCGACCCGCGCGACGTCCGGCTGGCCGGCGCGCTGACGGGCCACACCGACACGCTCTGGTCGGTCGCCTTCAGCGCCGACTCACGGCACATGGTCACCGCCACGACCGACGCCGAGATCCGCGTGCTCGACCTGACCAACCTCAACTACCCGCGCCACCAGCTGACCGTGTGGAAGCTCGACTACGACCAGAACGGCCGGTTCTTCGCGACCGTCTCCTCCGACGGCAGCATCAAGCTGTGGCGCCCGGAGGACCGGCACGCCGAGCAGATCGGAGCCCTGCCCAGGGCTGAGCAGGGCGACGAGGGGGCCACCGTCGACATCCATCCCGGCGGCAAGATCGTGTTCGGCTCCACCTACAAGACCAGCGCCCTCTGGGACGTCAGCGACCCCGCCCACCCGCGCGTGCTCAGCAAGGCGATCACCGGCACCCCGCTCGTCGCCGCGAGCTTCAGCCACGACGGCAAGATGCTCGCCGTGGCCCAGGACGACGGCGTGGTGGGCCTCTGGGACGTCACCGACCCCGCCGGCCCGGTCAAGACCGGCAGCTTCGCGGTGCCCAAGGCCGACACGGTCTGGCAGGTCGAGTTCTCGCAGGACGACCGCACGCTCGTCATCGCCAACGGAACCCGCGAGCTGCAGCTGTGGGACGTCAGCACCCCGTCCGCTCCCCGCGCCTACCCGCCGTTGCGCACCGACGACAACCCCGACCCCATCCGCCGTGGCGGCCAGGCCGGGCGCGAGGAGGTCATGACCGTCGTCATCCACGGCACCGTAATGGCGTTCGCGAACATGAGCAGCAGCGGCGCGTTCTACGACATCAGCGACCCCGCCCAGCCCCGCAAGCTCGGCTCGCTGCCGAACGACGGCGGGCCGCTGCAACGCCTCGCCTTCTCCCCCGACGGCACCCTCATCGCGGCCGGCACGACCGACGACATGGTCCGCGTGTGGGACGTGCGCGATGCTCGCAACCCCCAGTTGCGAGCATCGCTGCACGGGCATGCGGAACGGGTGTGGGGCCTGGCCTTCGCACCGGACAACCGCACCCTGGTGACGACCGGCGCGGACCGCACCGTCCGCGTCTGGGACATCGACGTCGAGGCGACCGCGGCCCGCGTGTGCGCCACTACGACGGCGCACCTGTCCAATCGGCACTGGGAGCACTACTTCCCCGGCGTCGACCCGAGGCCCCTTTGCTGAACAACACCCTCACCGTTCCTCTCGACGCCATTTGTAGTGCGAAAACGTTGTGTGGTGTCGATCTCGGCCCGTCGTACAACAACGATCGCGCAACCGGCCCCGGCAACCGCGGGAAGGTGACTCTTCAGTCAACACTGAAGCAATAAAATTCTCCGAACTAGTTGTCGATGTGATCAGATTCGGTGTCATGGAGCTCGTGCCGCATGAAGTCGGGGTCGCTCACAGCGCACTGCCGCACGACGAAACGTCCACCAGAGCCCTGCTCGCCGAAGCCGCGGCGCAGGGCCTCCACACAGTCGTCGTCACCGCTGACGAAGGCGACGAACGCGCTCTCGCCGTGCTGCGCGAACTGCGCGCCGAATGGCACACCGAGGGCGGCAAGATCACCGCGTCGCTCGACACCGACGCCCAGGGCCAGCTCGCGCACCTGTGGGGCCTGCCGGAGGACGAGCGGGCCGCGTGGCTCGCGGCGTTCCCGCGCCACGACGACCCGAACTGGTGGATGCACCGGCTCCTGGTGCTCAACCACCACCCGGAGTGGGCGTCGCTGAAGGACTGGCTGGTCGGCGAGCACGTCCGGCTCTTCGGCCGTCCGCCTCGCCAAGCGCCCAGCACACCACGCCCAGTCCTGCCGCGACGAGCAGAGC